>NZ_DKIK01000024.1:0-3403 GCF_002454215.1 Acinetobacter sp. UBA6720 | reverse complement strand
TATCAATATGCTTTTGTCGTCTACAGAGGGTGGAGTACGAATATCACTGATATTCGGGGCTGTCCAATTCAAGCCACTGAGTTTAATCAGGCTTTGAGCAAAGCCAGTGACCATACGTAAAGAAAGACGGAATAGAGATTTGATCATTAAACAGCATTGAATCGCTGTATAGGAATAAGTTTGATTTCGTCCGTGCTTGCCTTGTGGTTGTGCATACCATTGGGTCTTTGGATCAAACCAGATTGAAATATTCCCTCACTTGATTAAAGCTTGGTTATACGAGGACCAATTGGTTGTACGGTAGATTTTAGGTGCAGGCTTCTTCATCTGGAAATTATATTGCTGAAGAAGCCTTCAAGAATAGCTTTGTGCAACAAAGCCGATGAATCAATCAGGTGAGATTGTGAACTCAGTTTTATCTAATGGACATACAGCAGACATCAAAATGGTTAAACAGTTGGTAGAAGGATTAAAAGCAAAGCTTTATGCTGATCATGGCTATATTAGCCATGAACTGGAAGCTAGGCTTAAAGAACAAGATATTAATTTAATTACATATCATCGTAAAAACATGCAGGCAGTTCAATTGTCAAAAGAAGATGAATATTACCTAAAGCAGCGCAACAAAATAGAAACGTTATTTAGTTTACTCAAAGGGAAATATAATTTGGTAACAAGTAACGCTAGAAGTGTTGAAAGCTATTTAGCTGGTATTTATGCCTCTTTATGTGCCTATCAATTGACCCATCGAAATAAGCCAACAATTCAATTTATGGAATCATTGGCTTAAACAGGATTCGGGTTATTAATAATCTAACGAATTAAATATTATTTCGATTCAAAGGCAGAAAATGAAATTTTTCAAACTTATCGCTATTACTTTTGGGTTGGTCTTTTCCATAGAAATCTTAGCGAATCCAACGTTCTCAGATGATTTATTAAGAGAAGCTGAAAATGGTGATGTGTTGGCACAATATAACCTTGGATGGATGTATGACAATGGTGAAGGTGTTATACAGAATTATGAAAAAGCATTTGAGTGGTATAGCAGGGCAGCTAATCAAGGGTTTGCAATGGCACAGTATAATCTTGGACTGCTGTATCAGAATGGTCAAGGTGTAGAAAAAGATGATCAAAAAGCATTTGGACTATACAGTTTAGTAGCTAATCAAGGATTTGCGATGGCACAAAATACCCTTGGGTTGATGTATTATCGCGGTCAGGGTGTAGCGCAAGATAATAAAAAGGCATTTGAGTGGTATGAAAAATCAGCTATACAGGGAGATGATCTAGCACAGACTAACCTTGCCTTGATGTATGACAATGGCGAAGGTGTTGTACAAAATTATGAAAAAGCATTTGAATGGTATAGCAAGGCGGCTAATCAAGGTAATGCTCAGGCACAGTATAATCTTGGATCACTGTATCAGAATGGTCAAGGTATAGGAAAAGATGATAAAAAAGGCACTTGAGTGGTATAGAAAAGCCACTAATAATGGGCACTCACAAGCGAAATTAGTGCTTGCAGAACTTTAAGTTATTCTAAAATTAACATAATGCACGTTATACGAAATAAAAAAGGAAGGAAAGGCTGTGGGAGATTTTTTAATATTTATTGGACTAATCATCAGTATTGTAGGGACGTTTATTGGTCCTCATGTATTTCGTGAAAAAGTAAATAATCATATGGATGCAAAGGCAGCAAGCTTCTTAGGAATGTTACCTGGTGTCTTAGTTATGTTTGTTGGTTCTTTCTTTAAATAAAAACCCTATAGCCATCAAGTATATCTTTAGAGTGAATAGCCACCGATTTTGTAGACACCTTTTAGTTAGTGGTTGGACTACCACCACTCTCCTAGACAAACTTAGTCTATTCTTAAGACCTTTTTAGTAGGAAGCTATGTATTCATAGCTAGGTTCATGGACCAAATATTTTATAAATTGTTGTTTTAGCAACCTAAGTATTTAAATTTATTGTTTATTAAAAATAAATTTAATTGTGAACTAGATTCTAGGTGAACATAAGCAGCTGTTAGCTATTGGAAAAGATAAGTTTTACAACATGGTTAATGCAGGAGATATCCAGCAACCAGTTAGACTCTCTAATAAGGATGTGTTCTAGTATTCCTCCTACGTTAAGAATAAAGTTGAGGAGCATAAGCCTAAATCTGATATAGTAGCCCACAATTTAGTGGGCATTTTATTCCTAATTTTCACCCTACCTCATCCAAAACGGGTACTTAAACGGGTAATCAGGAAACCACATCAGAATTAATTGATATATTTTAGTAGGTTATAATGAAAATCGTCATCTTGAATAAACCCTATGACGTCCTCTCCCAGTTCCGTAAAGATGAAGCACATATGACGATGTCTGACTTTGTCAGCGACTCGACTTTGCGCTTGGCTGGCCGTTTGGATATGGACTCTGAAGGCTTAGTATTTTTAACTGACCATGGTGGTTTAAACCAATACATTACCAACCCTGCCAATAAAAAATTTAAAACCTATTTGGTTCAGGTCGATGGTGATGTCACTGAAGAAGCCCTTGAGCAGTTGCGTAAAGGTGTGGAACTTAAAGATGGTATGACTTTACCTGCTGAAGCATCTAAAGTTGAACAACCTGAATGGTTATGGGAACGTGATCCTCCTGTACGTTTTCGTGCATCCGTGCCGACATCTTGGGTTGAAATTTCAATTTGTGAAGGCCGTAACCGCCAAGTACGTCGTATGACTGCTGCTGTAGGTTTTCCTACTTTACGTTTAATCCGTACTAAAATTGGTGCAATTGATTTGGTTCAAATGGGTTTACAACCAGGCGAAACCAAAGAAATCGAGCCACTTTTATACCCTGACTTTCAAAACATTCCTGCTGAAGAACCTTACCGTTCACGCTCTTATGTAAAAAAACCGGGTGGTACAGGCGGTAAGCCTATGGTTCGTAAGAACAAAGATGGTTCTGTGAAAAAGTCAGGTACAAAGCGTATTTGGCAAATGGACGAAAGCGAGAAGCCAAAACGTAAAACCAATGGTACTACTCGCCCCAATACGAAAGCACCACGTGGTCGTGGACGTAATGGTCGTTAAGATTTGATTGTTTTAAAGCCCACGAAAGTGGGCTTTAATAATTAATACTATACAGAAAGTACATATATTTATTTTTCTCTTTCAAAATCGTATTGCTTTAACATTTTATCAAAATCACTCTTTAGCGGAGATTTTATTTCCCATATCTCTTCAAATTTATGCCCATAAACATTTTCATATTCAATTTTTATTTTTGCCGTAAGGATTTCCCCCGTATCTCCAAAGATATCATCAAAAAAATTACTATCCTGTAAGCTATCATTAAAAAACTCTACATTTTTCATTTCAAACGTATGATCCTAGCCAAAATAATGGA
>NZ_DKIK01000167.1:1298-7918 GCF_002454215.1 Acinetobacter sp. UBA6720 | reverse complement strand
GTCCTGCATGCAATGCTGATGGTGTCGAAGATGATTAATTTGTACCGCATGCATCGAGCCGAGCATGATAATACTTAAGACAAACATGACCCAATGAGTCGCAGGTCGGCTAATGCCTAAGGCAAAATGAAAGGCATTATGCACTTGTCTCAGCCCAGTTAAGAAAAACATAAACGAGCAAAACAGCGCCAAGACATACCACTGTAAACTTGCAAAAATGAAAGAGACAATCAACCACGGTAAAGAAATAAATAACTCACTGATCACATCGGTACGGCCTAACTGAACGAGATCTTTCCACTGCACTTGTTCTAATAATGAATGTGAACGCATACGCCCTCTATTTGTTTGTATTTATTTTAAGCAACACTGTACCGAATCTTAGGGCATAAAAAAAGCCACGTTTTCAGTGGCTTTGCTTGTTCTTTGTGACTCACCTCTTCGTTTATTATATTGAATGTCAACTGTGACGTTGACTGATCTGCTGACTCATTAAGGCATACACTTCAGCAAGATCCGCACGTTGAGCTTGCGCAAGCATCTGTTGATGCATTTGTAGAATATTCTGATCCTGACGCATCGCAGGGCCAGTTTGCATCTGCTTCGGATCATTCTGTGTGGCTTTCTGCGCGGTTTCTAAAATCAAGGGGTATAGCAGACTAAAATCGACCTGCTCTGCATCCACCACTTGTTTCGCCATGTCATAGCAATAATTACTAAAATTACAAGCAAAGACAGCCGCTAAATGCAAACTTAGACGCTGCGCAGAGCTATAACTATACACGCGTTGGCTCAGGCTTTCTGCCAGAGTATGTAGTCTTTGAAGATCCGTATTTTCGGTGGCTTCTACAAACAACGGTGTATTTGACCAATCAATTTCACGTTCTAAGCTAAAGGTCTGTAAGGGATAAAAAACCCCTGCACGTGCATGTTTCATCGCCAAAACTGAAAGCGCTGTACTTCCCGAAGTATGCACAATCAACACATTCGGCAAATATTCAGTCAGTGCCGAAATCACACTCGAAATAGACTGATCACTTACCGCAATCATCACCAAATCCACATCAGTATTTAACTGCTTAAAATGACTGACCGCCTTTGCATGTGCGACTTGCGCCAAAACTGCTGCTTTGTCGAAGCTTCGGCTATAAATATTGACGATTTCATGCTGAGACATCAGGGCTTTGGCCAAATGATGAGCCACCCGCCCTGCTCCAATTAAACTGATCCGCATCTTGATTTCACTATTTTAAAGTGCCTACAGCATGCCAATAAAAAAAGGATGAAGCAATTCATCCTTTTTTATTAAATTGACACTGACCAACTAAAACTTACGCAGGGTCAAAATCTGTTCACTGCGGCCAAATGGCCCTTGCTCATCGTGCAAAACAGCACTGGTTAAACCGATACCATCATGACCATATTGCTGAGTCGCTTCCAAACCTAACCATTTCCCTTGGGGTAAACGGTATAAATGCAGTTGTAGGTCTAAATTTGGAAAGCCCCATCCAGATGCCGGATTTTGACGTGGCACAATACCATTGGCTGTATCGACCATCCCCAGTAAGCGCACAAAACTTGATGTTTCCTGAGCTTCCACCATGTCCAAATCATTATGTAACCAGACGATGCCTTTACCTGCTCGATGGCCTTCTGCCGCCCGTGTCTCAATACTTTGGATATAACCACCCGGCCAACATTTCATCCCATCCCACACTGGCAAAGTTTCAGGATGTACAATTGGTTGATCTTCCAACCCTGCAATTGCACTGGTATCTTGCTTCATCATTTTCCAAGCACGGGCCACAATACAGGTTTTCCCGTTTGCCTGCATTTCCGCCTCAATCAGTTCAATGGTTTTTCCAGCACGAATGACACGGGTATGCACCGTAAACTCACCAAAAGCGATCAGTCCAAAAATATCTAAACTCACGCGTCCAATGCGCATCTCATCGCGTGGTTGAAACTGCTCTAACTCTGTACACAAAACCCCCGTTGCAGGTGCCATGTGCTGTTCATGCGGGTTCCATGCGCCTTGTGCATGAATATTGGAAAGATAAGACGCTGTACAGCTCCCATCACTGTGCTGTTCACGATTTAAAAGTTGATAATAGGCTGCCATGTGTATTCCTTCATTCTTATCTTTAAAATGTATCTTTTCACTGCTATTGGTTCTTACTTTTGTGCAAAAAAACCATAATAATTCAACAGTTGACTATAAGTTCGTACTTCATGAAATCCAACTTTAGTCAGAAGCTCTCGCATCTGGTTGGCAGATATCAGATAAAAATCTTGTTGCAGGCGCCCAATCATTTTTTCACTCTGCACCACCGTCAAACCATTGCTCTGACATAGTGTTTGTAAAACCTTGAGCTCACTGTCATTACTAGAGCTCATCAGGTCATAGCTGAGTAAAATCGCTTGTGTTTTAAGACAACGGAAAATGTCGGCAAAGAAAAATGGCTTTGCTTCAAGTGGAATAAAATGCGCCACCAATATAGCTAAAGCGGCATCAAACTGTGCACTTTCCTGTAATGCCGTGGTATCACCATGGACAAATCGAACCCGCGTTAAATCACAATTGGTCGCGCTCAATAACTGCTGTGCTTTTTCAATCATGGTCAAAGATGGGTCGACAGCGGTAAAACTCCACGTCGGATGCTGCGCCAACAAATATGAAAGCTCATAGCCTGTGCCACAGCCCACAATTAATACATGCGCATGTTCTGGTAAATGTGTTTTTAAAATGGCTTGAATTTGCAAATGAACCAACTCATACCCTGGAATGAGCTTACGAATGTGTTCATCATAACCATCCACTACAGTTTGACTCTGAAAGTCTTTCGCCATTTTATTCTTCACTCATCTACTTTTAATCGTCGCCCTAAATCTACACTTTCATGACCGCATGTTCTAGCACTTAAGCCACAGCCATAGCATCGACCGTTAACTCAGCAAGTTGAGGCTTGGCTTTTTCCGCATGTAGACCCAGTTTTTGAAAGAGTTGTTGGTCCTGGCCTTGCGCTATATTTGGCGTAGTCAGCAATTTTTCACCCGAAAACAGTGAATTTGCACCTGCCATAAAAGCCAAAGCTTGATCGGCATCGGACAACGATTCACGTCCCGCGGAAAGACGAATATAGCTTTTTGGCATAATGATGCGTGCTACCGCAATAGTACGAATCCACTCGGTTACATCCAACTTTTCAACTTCTGCCAAAGGTGTACCTTGCATGGGAACCAACATGTTGATCGGTACAGATTCAGGATGGATTGGTAAAGTCGCCAATTCAAACAATAAGCCAATTCGATCTTTGGTCTCTTCGCCTAGGCCAACAATCCCGCCACTACACACTTTTAAGCCTGCCTCTCGAACATGACTTAAGGTATCTAAACGGTCATCAAAACTTCGGGTACTAATCACATTTGGGTAGTACTCACGCGACGTGTCTAAGTTATGGTTGTAATAATCGAGTCCTGCACCCTTTAACCGTTCGGCTTGAGAGGCATTCAGCATGCCTAGCGTCATACAGGTTTCTAAACCCAGTGCTTTGACTTCACGCACCATATCCAAAACATAAGGCATATCTCGCTCATGTGGATTTCGCCATGCTGCGCCCATACAAAACCGTGTAGAACCAGAGGCCTTCGCCTGCTGTGCTTCGCTAATCACTTTTTCAACCGCAATTCTTTTTTCAGCTTCAAGCTTTGAGTCATAGCGCGCAGACTGTGAACAGTATTTGCAGTCTTCATGGCATTTTCCTGTTTTGATCGACAGTAAAGTACTGACTTGAATCGCATTCGCTTCAAAGTACTGACGATGAATTTGCTGTGCTTGAAAGACCAAATCTAAAAAAGGCTGTTGGTAGAGTGCTTGTATTTCAGCGCGAGTCCAATCATTTCTCAGGTGCATATGCTATTCCTTTTGCTTTTCACTTCGGACTTTCCTTTGGCTTCAAACCAGCAAAGAAAAGTCCGTCTTCAACCTTATGCGATTTCTTTCAAATCCAGTTCATTACGCATAAATTCCTGCAATTTAAACTTCTGCGCTTTGCCTGACGCCGTCATTGGGAACTCATTAAAGAACCGTACATAACGTGGAACTTTATTGTGTGAAATATGTTCCGCACAGTACTGACGGATCGACTCTTCAGTAATGTCATGATGCTCATGTAAAATAATACAAGCACATAACTCTTCACCATAACGTGCATCTGGTAAACCAATGACTTGAACATCGCTGACATCAGGATGGGTATATAAAAAGTCTTCGATTTCTTTCGGGAATAAGTTTTCTCCGCCTCGAATAACGACATCTTTAATTCGGCCTTTAATTTTCACAAAGCCTGCTTCGTCCATTTCTGCGATGTCGCCCGTATGCATCCAACGTGCTGAATCAATCACTTCTTGAGACTTTTCATGGTCTTCCCAATACCCCAACATTACCGAATAGCCACGTACACACAGTTCACCCAACTGACCACGTGGTACAACTTTGCCTTGTTCATCTACAATTTTAATTTCAAGATGCGGATGAACACGCCCCACAGTTCCGACCCTTTGTTCAACTGAATCCGAGGTTGAACTTTGTGCGCTGACCGGTGCCGTTTCAGTCATACCATAGCAAATGGTAATTTCGGACATATGCATCCGATCAATAACACGTTGCATAATTTCACGTGGACAAGGACTGCCCGCCATAATGCCTGTACGTAAACTGGAAAGATCAAAATCATCGAACTGTTCATGCTCTAAAATAGCAATGAACATGGTCGGTACACCGTATGCAGCCGTACATTTTTCCTGCTGAATGGCTTTTAAGGTTTCTAAAGGATTGAACACCGCCGATGGATAGACCATGGTTGAACCATGCGTAATGCAGGCCAAATTACCCATCACCATACCGAAACAGTGAAACAGTGGTACAGAAATACAAACACGATCGGCAGGACTTAAGTGAATGGCTTCACCAACAAAATAACCATTATTTAAAATATTATTATGTGTCAGCATTGTGCCTTTCGGGTTACCCGTAGTGCCCGAAGTAAACTGGATATTGATGGTTTCATCAAACTGCGACTCGCTTGCAACGAGCTCTAATTGATTGAGCTGTCGCTTACTGGGGGGAGAGAGTAAGTCGCTAAAACGATGCAAACCCGTATGTTCTTCTTCATCAATTTTAATAATATATTTCAAATGTGGCAGTCGTTCCGCCTTGAGCACTTTATTTTCAGCCCCTTTAATTTCAGGGGCAATTTTCATTAAAATATCTTGGTAATTTGTGCTTTTAAATTGAGATGCAATGACCAAGCCCTTACAAGAGACTTTATTCAACACATATTCGAGTTCACTACTCTTATAGGCTGTGTTCAAGTTGACTAAAATGATGCCCGCTTTAAACGCAGCAAACTGGGTAATCGTCCATTCCACACAGTTCGGTGACCAAATCGCAAGTCGATCACCTTTTTTCAAGCCCAGTTTCAGTAAACTACAGGCAAATGCATTGACCTGCGTTTGTAATTCCTTATACGTGAGTCTGACATTTTGATGCAGACTGACAACAGCATCTTGTTCCGCATACTGCTGACAAGCCTGATCAAATTTCTCACCAATCGTCATCCCTAATAGGGGCTGACTGCTCGTTCCATAGGCATAACTTAACCGTTCTTGTGTCATCGAATCGTTCTCCTTGATTCATTATCATCTTGTTATTCAACTTATTTGTTCTATGACCACTTCCTTTGAAAACGCCAAGCCTTTGTGCTTTATTCCTTGGGCTATTTTTCCTCCTGAACCTGAACTGCATTGACACAAAATTCGGCAATTTGTTTCACAAAGTAGTCTTTATGGTTTTGCTCAAACATTACACCTCGAGATGGATTTAAAGGCTCTATCACCACAAAAGTCATGGCACCGACCACACAAAGTGCTGCGGTATTTAAGTCTTCAAAACCGAACTCGCCGTTAATTTTCCCTGCGGCCAGTATCTCTTTCATGCTCTGTTTAATCAGTTGTTTACTGCGAAAACGCTCATGTTCTAATTCAGCATCAACTGGTTCAAACATGAGTGAATACGCAAGTTGGGGGCTATTCATGGCACGCTTCACAAACGTGGTCACCGCTTTGTCTAATTTCTGTTTTGACGTCAGCTCATCACTTTCAGCAATGTGGTTCAAAATTTTCACCTCATGCTGAATGGCCTCCGAAAGAACCTCAATTAACACTTGGCTTTTGTTATCGAAGTAACGATATACCAAACCACTGGAAACACCTGCACGTTCAGCAATCGCTTGAATTTGTGCGTCCTTAATTCCCCCTTGAGCAATAAGTTCACGAGCGGATTGCAAAATCGCTTGGCGATTTTGTTCCATTCGTTCTTGCATCAACGATGATCTTTTATAACTCATAATTCTATTCTCAACCAGATAAAATGAATTGTAAATCAATTTGTGAATTTTAGTTCACTTTTTTAAAAATTCGATGTATTGTAAAAATCAAGCACAACAAAAATGCTTTATCAGGAACAACAAATACAATCATAGGATGAATGAAGAAATGACCTTCCAAAGCTTAACTTTCGGTTTAGATGAAACACTCATTGCACTGCGTGATTCCGTTGC
>NZ_DKIK01000167.1:0-1094 GCF_002454215.1 Acinetobacter sp. UBA6720 | reverse complement strand
ATGCAAGAAATCTCACGTGCTTCAGCTTCGATTGGTCTTTCTTATGGTGCACATTCTAACCTATGTGTGAATCAAATTAACCGAAATGGCAGCGAGGAACAAAAACAACGTTATTTACCAAAGCTAATTTCAGGTGAGTATGTCGGAGCACTTGCCATGTCTGAACCAAACGCAGGCTCAGACGTAGTCAGCATGAAGCTCAAAGCTGAAGATTGTGGCGATCACTTTCTGTTAAATGGCTCAAAAATGTGGATCACCAATGGTGGCGATGCCGATGTGCTTGTGGTGTATGCCAAAACGGATTTGCATGCAGGCGCTAAAGGCATGACGGCTTTCCTTGTAGAAAAAGGCATGGAAGGTTTTAGCCATGGCACACATTTAGACAAGTTGGGTATGCGTGGTTCGAACACCTACCCCCTGTTCTTCGACAATGTGAAAGTGCCAAAAGAAAACGTGATGGGTGGTGTAGGAAACGGCACCAAAGTGCTCATGAGTGGTTTGGACTATGAGCGTGCTGTTCTGAGTGCAGGTCCTTTAGGCATTATGGATGCCTGCATGGATACCGTGATTCCGTATATCCATGACCGTAAACAATTCGGCCAAGCACTTGGTGAGTTCCAGCTAATGCAAGGGAAAATTGCCGATATGTATTCGACTTGGTTGGCATGTAAAGCGCTAGTCTATGCCGTGGGTGCTGAGTGCGACAAGGCTGACCATAGCCGTAGCCTACGTAAAGATGCAGCCAGTGCAATTTTATATGCTGCTGAAAAAGCCACATGGATGGCAGGTGAAACCATTCAGACCTTAGGTGGAAATGGGTATATCAATGAATTTTCTGCAGGCCGTCTATGGCGCGATGCAAAACTCTATGAAATTGGCGCGGGAACTTCTGAAATTCGCCGTATGTTGATTGGCCGTGAACTGTTTAATGAAACAGCTTAACCCTCCACAACAATAAAAATGACAAGGATGTTCGTGATGAATCAATTACATAGCAAGATCAATATTCGAAGTGAAGACTTCAAAACCAACCAAACCGCGATGCAAAGCTTGGTCGATGACTTAAAGCAAAAAGCAGAACAAATTGCTTTAGG
>NZ_DKIK01000003.1:0-43267 GCF_002454215.1 Acinetobacter sp. UBA6720 | reverse complement strand
AAGGACCATAGTTGTCTGAGCAATTGGTTAAAACGACAGGTAACACATAAGCTCGGTGCCATGCACGAACCAAATGATCTGAACTAGCCTTACTTGCTGAATATGGTGAACTTGGAGCATACGGTGTTGTCTCAAGGAACAAGTCATCTGTACCTTCTAAGTCACCATAAACCTCATCCGTTGAAATGTGGTGGAAACGAAATGCTTGCTTTTTATCTTCGCTTAAACCGTTCCAATAATGACGAGCAGCCTCCAACAACTGGTATGTTCCAATAATATTGGTTTCAACAAATGCAGCAGGGCCTGTAATTGAACGGTCAACATGCGATTCAGCAGCCAAATGCATCACAGCATCTGGTTGAAAACTTTCAAATAATTGATCTAATGCAATGCGATCACAAATATCAGTTTGGGAAAATTGATAACGCTCATTATTTTCAACCAATGCCAACGATTCTAAATTACCCGCATAAGTGAGTTTATCGACATTGAGTACCTGATGGGGTGTATTTTGAATAATATGGCGAACGACTGCTGAACCAATAAAACCAGCACCGCCTGTTACCAATAATTTCATATTTTCCTGCTCTTAATTTAAATTGATTGATAGCAAAATAATTTTAGGTTATCTATAGATAAATAAGATGTTTCTTTATTCTAAAACTATTTCAGTATTTTATTCAAAATATGTGAATGAATTGTATAAATAGTTTAATTGAACACGTTAGACTTTATCAAATGAACATCAATAAAATATATCAATTCTTGTGCAAATCTTTGGTTTTGTAACCCTCTACATAGGTTTGTAAGATATTTTTAATTTTTGCCTGATTATCTCCTTGTTCAGATAAATCAGATAACTGCAAAAATACGCTGTTAATTTGATCAAAAAAATAAAAATGCTCATACGATTTTAAAATTCGTTCATGGTCAGTTTTGCTAACATTTTCAGATTCGATGAGTAGCTCTTCATATAGTTTTTCACCTGGACGCAGTCCAGTAAACTGAAGTGCAATATCGCCTAAGCCTTTTTCATCCATAGGTTTAAAGCCACTTAGACGAATCATCTGTTTAGCCAAATCAACAATTTTAACGGGTTCACCCATATCCAGTAGAAAAACATCTCCGCCTGTTCCCATTGCCCCCGCCTGAATCACTAACTGCGCAGCCTCAGGAATGGTCATAAAATAACGAGTCACCTCAGGATGCGTTACTGTAACAGGTCCACCTTTTTCAATCTGTTTTTTAAACAAAGGAACGACAGAACCTGATGAACCTAATACATTACCAAAACGAACTATACTGATTTGTGTTTGCGGTTTTGTGGCAGCTAAACCTTGACAATACAATTCTGCCATCCGTTTCGATGCACCCATGACATTGGTTGGACGTACAGCTTTGTCCGTAGAAATCAAGACAAAGGTTTCTACCCCTTGAGCCACAGCGGCATCAACACTACGGGCCGTACCAATTGAAGTATTATAGATCCCTTCAAACGGGTTGGCCTCAACCAAGGGCACATGCTTATAAGCTGCTGCATGGTAAACCGTTTGCACAGCATGCTGTTGCAATATACGTTCCAATTTTATTTGGTGAGTCACAGAACCTAGTATAGGCACTACTTCTACACCTGCGTTTTGTAATTCGCGATCAATGGAATACAGTGCAAATTCAGACATTTCAAATAAAACAAGGCATTTTGGTTGATGCTTCACGATCTGACGGCAAAGTTCTGAACCAATTGATCCACCTGCACCAGTTACCATCACCACTTTATTTTTAATATTTTTTTCTAAAAGCGCTAACTTTGGTGGTACTGGATCACGTCCTAGTAAGTCAATAATGTCGACTTCTCTGATGTCAGAGACTTGAACGCGGCCACCTACCAGTTGGGTGACACCAGGCAGTTCCATAATTTTGACATTAGACGGTTCAAAAGACTCAATAATTGCTTTTTTACGTGCACGGCTTACAGATGGCATAGCCAGTAATATTTCTTCGATGTGAAACTTACGAAATGCTCCGAGTGCCTTTTTCGGTGAAAAGATTTTTAGTCCGCTTAAAGACTGCCCTTGTAGCGAAGCTTTATCATCAATAAAACAGACGGGCAAATAGTCATCCGAGCGATATAATGCGGCCGCAATTTGCTGCCCCGCAAGCCCTGCACCATAAATCGCGACACGTTTACGATTTTGCTTTTTCACAAAAGTACGCAGTGTGGCATAGCGAATCACAGCACGGCTCCACCACATCCAAGAAAACAGCACAAAGCCGTACATGAGCGGAATGCTCATAGGAATAAAGGCTAAACCAAGTTTCTTAACCGCATATAACCCAACAATTTGAATAAATGTCGCAATCGAGATCCGTAGCAAATAGTCTTCATTGAAGGAGCGTACAATCGCGCTATAAATGCCGAGTAAGGCAAAAATTGCGACACCAAAAACACCTACATACAGATACCAGAAATCTAAGCCTTCCATGACGGGAACATTGGGTTTGGCTAGTCGAATGGCATAAACCAGCCACATCATCAAAGGCAAAACACAGATATCCATGACCACTAACACAGCTTGTTTTTGACGGCGCGGCAAAGATGCAATGACTCGGATAATGTCTTTCACGATGGGCTCAATGGTTTAGATAAAGGCAAAAAGTTGCATAACAAATTATACGCTGTTTCACATGGAGATTTGTGAGATCACCTGTTGGATACTATCCACCGTTTTTTGCATGTTGCTGTCGGACAAAGTCGGATGTACCAAGAACATTAAACTGCTTTCTCCCAAGCTTTTGGCATTAACCAGTCGTTGCTCAGGACGCCACGGCGTTCCATCGAAGGCTTTTTCTAAATACACTTCTGAACATGAACCACTAAAGCATGGCACACCCAGTGCATTAATTTCCGCCATAATGCGATCACGCGACCAACCTTCTGGCAATTGTGCTGTATTCACTTGTACATAAGCCTTATATGCCGCATGAACATAATTCGCAGGTGGCATTGGCACAGTAAAATAAGGGTTATTTTCAAAACTTGCTAAAACGCGACGCATATGCGCATTACGCACTTGCGTCCATTCTGGCATTTTTTGGAGTTGTAAGCGTCCGATGACAGCCTGCATTTCCATCATGCGCCAGTTGGTACCAAAGCTGTCATGTAACCAACGAAAGCCGGGCGGGTGCTGTTTGTTATAAATGCTATCAAAGTTTTTACCGTGATCTTTATATGACCACATTTTTTTCCATAAATTTTCATCATTGGTGGTGACCATACCGCCTTCACCACCCGTGGTCATGATCTTGTCTTGGCAAAATGACCATGCGCCAATATGCCCAATTGAACCTGCGGATTGACCTTTATAGAATGCACCATGGGCTTGAGCACAATCTTCGATGACCCAAATCCCTTTTTCCTCAGCCAACTGCATGATCGGGTCCATATCACACATCCAACCCGCCAAATGCACACAAATAATGGCTTTGGTTTTCGGAGTAAGCACAGCTTCAATCGTACGACGTGAAATATTCTGTGAATCCAGCTCAACATCGGCAAAAACAGGATTGGCACCAGCCGTCACAATTGAACTGGCAGATGCAAGAAATGTCCGTGAAGTGACGATCACATCATCGCCTGTGCCAACGCCAAGGGCTTTTAAGGCCAAATCCAGTGCGACTGTGCCATTCGCTACAGCGACGGCATACTGCGTCTGCGCAAATGCTGCAAATTCTTTTTCGAACTCACGGCACTCTTGTCCTGTCCAATAATTGACTTTATTGGATAAAAGGACCTTTGACACCGCATCTGCTTCAGCTGAGGTGAAACTTGGCCACGGTTCAAATGCAGTGTTTAACATGAGTTTTTCCTAAATTTATCATTTACTGGTCAGTATACGGGCAGGATTTCCCACCACTGTTACACCCGCAGGTACGCTTTTGGTCACCACAGCGCCCATACCCACCACAGCACCACGACCAATCACCAAAGGTTGCGCAGGTGTGCCTTGTTTAATCACGGCACCTGCACCAATATAAACATGGTCTTCTATATGAATATTACCGTTGCATTTTACGCCCGGTGCAAACGTGACGAAATCACCAATCACACAATCATGCTCGACATAACTATATAAGTTGGCATGAAAACATTTGCCAATTTTAATATTGGATGTAATCGTGACAAAAGGACTCAACGCAGCACCTGCGCCAAGTTCTACCGTATCCATCAGCAGCGTATTATCTGCCTGCACTGACCACAATGGAAGACCATCTTGCTCCAGTTTCAGCGCAATTTTTTCACGGACTTGACTATTGGCAATTGCAATCAGTACCGCTTTGAAAGATACAGGCTCCGCTTTAAATTGTGGGTAGTTCATGGCACGATGACCATTCACTATGGTAATTTCAGTCAAGGCATCATCAATAAACACAATTTCAGCAGGCTCTTGCTGACGTGCTAATTGTTGACGTGCTACAGGCATCAAACTACGTCCACACCCCGAAGCACCATATACGGCATAAAGCTTAGTCATGTTTGCTGCCTGTAAATTTATGCATAGTGACATCACCTTCGGCACTAATATCATCTTTCGCGAGCACTTTTTTGACGGTTTTCAGCATGATTTTAAAGTCGAGCCACAAGGACTGATTGTTGACATACCATGTGTCGAGTTCAAACTTCTTTTCCCATGAAATGGCATTACGTCCATTCACCTGCGCATAGCCCGTAATACCGGGGCGCACATCATGGCGTTTGGCTTGCTCGCTATTATATAAAGGCAAATATTCCATCAACAACGGGCGTGGTCCCACGATACTCATGTCCCCTTTAATCACATTCCATAGCTCTGGCATTTCATCCAAACTGGTGGCGCGGAGCATTTTACCAAAGGGCGTTAAACGCTCACTATCGGGTAGTGGATTGCCTGCTGTATCCAGTGCATCTTTCATGCTACGAAACTTAATCATTTCAAACGGTTGCCCATGTAAACCCGGGCGAGTTTGGCGAAAAAGTACGGGAGAACCCAAATTCTTTTTTACTTTATACGCCACCAGCGCATAGACAGGAGATAACAGCACCAAAGCAGTTGAGGCGATCGCGACATCTAAAATTCGTTTCAGCATGCTTAAACTCCCATCTCGGACATCATGTGGGCATTCACTTGATGGACATCATATTTCTCTAAAGCGATTTCACGCGAACGCTGCCCCATCTGTACCATCAGTTGTGGGTCATCAATAAAAGTTTGCATGGCGTGTACCAACTCTTCAACCGATTTCACCTGAACCAAATACCCGTTCTGACCATGGAGCACTGTTTCTCGGCAACCTGGGGCATCCGTAGTGATAATGGCACGCCCCATCGCCATAGCCTCAAGTACGGTGCGAGGTGTACCCTCACGATAAGATGGCAAGACATAGACCGAACTGGCTGCAATTGCAGGTCGTACATCACTGAGTTTACCCCAATAATTGACGACTTTCTCTGCCACCCAAGCGTCTAGTTCGGCTTGCGCAATTGCAGCAGGATTTTCATCAATCCAACCCACCAAATGAAACTCGACTTCTGGATGCTTTGCTTTGATGATGCGAGCCGCTTCTGCATATTCTCGCACCCCCTTATCCCCCAATAAACGAGCAATCAGCAAGAAAGAAGCCTTTGCTTGGCCATGTTCATTTTTAGGCAAATCCAGCACCGCAAAATCCTGCACATTCACCCCAGAACCATTCACCACCACCGTCGCTTTTTGAGGTGATAGGAGTTGCATGCTTTGAAATAATTTTAAGTCGTCGGGATTTTGAAAAAAGACTTTGTGTGCATGCTTGAGCGCTTGCGCATACAGACCATGCACCATTTTTTGAAAAATACTGCGTTGACCCGATTCCGCATTTTGAAAGGCATACCCCAAACCCGTAATCAATGCAAAACGATGGGGCACTTTTGCCAAGCTTGCAGCCAATGTGCCATAAATCACCGGTTTGATAGTATAAGACAGCACATAATCAGGCTGAATTTGGCGAATCAGCTGATACATCGCTTTTAAGGTTTTGAGGTCTTGGATTGGGTTGGTTCCTGTACGTTGCATGGGCAGCGTATGTACCTGATAACCCAATTGCTGCAGTTTATTCAACTCATCAGGATAGTCGTGTAAATCAGGCGCTAAGACATGTATTTCTAAACCCTGAGCATGAATCGCCTCTAACAATTTACCGCGAAAGTTCAGTACAGACGGTAGATAACTACTGATCATCAAAAATTTCATCAACCTTGTCTCCATACTGTCATGTATTGCTGGCTCACGTGCTGAATACTAAAGTTCTGCTCTACCCGCGCCCGTGTTTGTTGCTTTAAACTGCGCTTATCAGCCTGCGACAATTTTACATAGTTTAAAATAGCCGCTTTCAACCCTGCTACATCGCGTGGCGCAACCACCCAACCTTTCTCTTCTACAATATATTTAGCATCCCCAACATCCGTCGTGATGCAGGGTAAACCTGATGCCATCGCTTCGACCAAGACATTGGGAAAACCTTCCGTAATCGAAGTCATCAAAAAAGCATCCAACGATTGATAAAAAGCCGGCATATCCGAAACCTGATCGAAGAGCTGTACTTTTTGTGGATCTAACTGATGCTCAGCAAAGGCTTGTTTGATTTCAGGAGTGTCTAAATTGGCACCACTCCCCGCAATTTTAAATACAATCGGCTGATCTTTAAGTTCAGCAATCACTTGCAATAAATATGCATATCCTTTAGCTGTATGGTAGCGCCCTGCAAAACCAATTGTGATCGGTTCATGCAATTGCTCATTTACTTGAAACTGATCCAAGGCAACACCATTGGCAATCACCTGCTGATTTGCATTGTTAAAACCAAACGCTTGATGTTGCTCAAGGGATGAATGTGCACAATACACAATGCCTTTCGGCTGCTGAGAGAAAAGCTTGCTGAGGTTTAATGCCACTTTGGTACTCAGCGACTCTTCTTTAGGTGATGCCAGTGAATGATGAACCCCCCAAAAAACAGGTGGTTTTTGTTGCATGCCCAACAGACTTAGACTGGTCATCGCATTGGCATGGTACATCCAACCTTGTACCACATTCGGTTGAATCTGTTGCAGTAGTGTTCTGAGTTTAAGCATGACACTAAAACTGTTTATACCCTTCCAATTTAAACTGTAGTGTGAAGAGCACAGCTTCAAGGTTTCGGCATAAACATTGGATACATGCATTAATGAGATAATAATGTGTTCATACTCTGCCTGCGTTTGCGCAACCAAACGGGACAGCATCATTTCAGCGCCACCCACACCTGCGAAGTTGGTAATCACATGTACAACCACAGGTTTGTTCATACTGCCAACCCCATCATCTGAGCATAGCGTTGCAATACCGTATCTTTATGGAACTGCTGACAGTGCTGTTCAAATTCAGTCGCAGTATATTGCACACCGTCTGCACAAAGCGCTTGCTGCATAGCCTCTGCTAATGCAGGTGCATCATCGCAAGGCACCAATAAGCCGAATTTGGCATTATCCAAAATTTCCATCGGGCCACTTGGACAATCGGTACTCACCACTTTAATTTTTGAAGCTAGCGCCTGAATCAGCACACCTGGCAAACCTTCCCAATTTGAACTCAGCACAAACAGTTCAGCATATTTAAAATAAGCATAAGGATTGGCATCAAAACCGGGTAAATCCACAACATCGTGTAGACCCAAGTCAGCACGTAAATGTTCCAGTTCCTGACGCAACTCACCTTCACCCAAAATGATCAAACGGGTATTGGGCTGCTGTTGATGTAACCTAGCAAAAGCACGAATTAAATTAGCAAAGTTCTTTGCTTCCGTTAAACGTCCAACCGCCATGATGACTTTAAGATTAGGCTCAAAAAAACGATGCGTTACAGGTGCTTGAAGTTTGAGAAAATAACTGTCATCAATCACGGGGTTGTAAATGGTGACTAAATTAGACTGTTGATAGCCATAGTATTTGCGAAAATCCTCTAACACCCCATTGGATACACAAACCACTCGGTCCGCCATGGGATAGCTATAGTTCACGAGGCTTTTCAAGACAAACTTGGCAAAACCTTGCAACTTCATATTTTTCGAAGGTGTCGACACTTCACGGAAGATTAATTTGGTTTTGACTCTTGCCAGTTTCTTGGCAAAGGCACAAATGATATTGCTATGGGTTTGGGTGGCAACGACTGCAAGGTACTGCCCTGTTTTTAATTGTTGTTTTAGTGGCATCAAAGCATTCACCACTCGCCCACAGTTCAAATCAAGCAGTTGGATTTTAGGGCTGACCTCAGGACGTAATTTTCCCTTTTCACCCTGTATATTACATACAGCCAAATCCACCTGAATACCTTGCTCAGCAAAGCTATTGGCCAGCTGGATGACGGTTCGCTCAGCCCCTCCACCACCCAGTGTTGGTAAAAAGAACATCACTTTATTCAACATCATAAAATCCACTTAAAGCTAAAGCTGAGATTGTTTTTGTGCTTGAAGCTCAATCGCACGCTGCACACGTTGAGTATAGTCCTGAATCCCTGCAAGCTCAGAGTCACTGGCACAAGTGGTTTTAATTTTGGCTTGAAAGTCATCAAAACTGCTCACCACTTTGGCAGGTACTCCAATTGCTACACTATTATCAGGAATATCTTTAGTCACCACTGAACCTGCGCCAATCACCACATTTGAACCAATCGTGACCCCCGGCATAATAATGCTATTGACCCCAATAAAAACATGAGAACCCACATGAATAGGGGCAAAACGTTGATAACGCTTGCCTTGCGCATCATAAACAAGGCAGGTACTACCATCATGCGTAATAAACTTAACGCCTGAGGTGACTGTAACGTGATTCCCTAGATGAATCAGAAAAGGTTCAGAGCCCCAGCTCTTGATATAAATTCGACAATGCTCACCGATAGTCACACCTTTTTTACGCGCATAAGCAATACTGCCCTTGAACATAAAATAGGCTAAATCAAACACTGTGTTGAAAATTGACCGAATCAATGCCATGTATCAAAAAGACCCAAGATAAATAGATAAATGTGCAACAAAAGTACTGCAGCGGGCTATTTTACTCTCAATTGTGCAACACGGATATGCTCTGTCCAACAGAGTTTTATTTTATTTTTTTCGCAGGTGTTCCCACGTAAACCCCCGCCTCTGGAATGCTTTTACTCACCAATGAACAGGCGCCCACGACCACATTATTGGCAATATTGACGCCATCAAGCACGGTTACTCGAGCACCAAACCAAATATTTTCACCAATTTGAATCCCCTGTTTAGTAATTTGATCTTTGACCAAAATCTCAGGATCATCAAACTTATGGTTACTGGCGATCATAATACTTTGCGTACCAATCCGGGTATTATCCCCAATGCTTAGACCACCACAGCCATTGAGAAAAGATTTGGAGTTGATACTGACATTCTGTCCAATTTCAACCTTGCCACCAAAACACTTGATATAACAGCTTTCACCAATAAAACTGTGATCACCAATCCAAAGCGTGGCGCCCTTTTCCACAATAATCGTGACATCATCCCCAATATAGACATTTTCCCCAATACTCACGACACCGCTAATATCGAGCTTAGTCCGCTTCCCAAAATATTTAAACCGACTTGAAAATGCCATGTTATACAGCGTCTTACGGCACTGTGCAGAGAGCCAGTTGAGCAACTTCAAAGTTTTAAAAAACATCACAATTTTGCTCTCCACACCACATATAAAATGGAAAAATTATAAAAAATGAGTGCTACAGGAACAGCCAAAAGCATATAAATTTTATCATTCATCATGACATAGAGCCCAGCAAACAAAATGAACTTTAAAATCAATTCCACAATTTGCAGTCTAAACAAAACTTGGCTGTTTCGTTTCGCAATCAGATAAGCTGAACTGGGCGGATTACAAAAGACCGCCCAATAGCCCAATGCCAAAATTTGGAAATAGGTTGAAATACCGACCCACTCATAGCCAAAAGCCCACAAATAAACACTTTCAGGTAATACAAAAAATACTGCAAAAAATGGCAGCGAAATCAGGCTTAAAATCACACTGCTATGCAAAGCCTGACGATTGGTGTGTGCATGTTTAAATTTGCGAATAAAAAATTGGCGAAGGGTTTGCGACATTAGGTTAATTGGGACACGGAGCGTACGTTCAACAATGGCGTAAAAACCCATTGCCTGCACCCCGACAAAATGTGAAACCACATAGTATGGCAAGTTATGTGAAAAACTATTTAAAAGTGCATGCGGTGTATTGCTATAGATAAAATCTTTATAATGCTTAAATGCCTGCCAACTCACGCTATAGAGTTGATTTTTTAGAATATAAAGCACCACAATCATAAGCATGATCACTGAACTGACCGCATAACTACTCACCAGGCCAATGCTCATCCATAAAGGTAAACTTAACTGCACCACCATCACAATCAGGCTTCTAAAAATATTTAGTCCTGCACAAAAATATTCGGCATGTACTGAAAACTTATAGTTATAAAGGCTTTGAATCAAAGTATTGGCAAGTATTCCACTACAAATTGCCCCAACCATTGCTCCATCAAAAAAGCAACTCAAAACACCTGCCGAAAGCAAGGAAATAATGGTGGCAAAAATCGCACCTTCGAAAATCAGACTTTTTTGATGCTGTTGTTCGGCCACCAATTGCGCTTGGTCCAAACGCAAATTCGCTACTGTCGATAAGACACTAACGATGGCTAAAGCAATACCATATTCACCAAAGTCTTGAACCGAATATAAACGCGTTAAAAAAGGCAGGGCGATAAATGTCATTATCGCACCCACTAATAAACTGCTGGTGATTAAACCAATCGACTGGTATTTGGCGAACAGGCGCGCAATCATGTCAACCCGTTCAGGTCAAATTATTGACATACCAACGCATTGCCAACTGAATGCCTTCAGCAATCGGGTATCCAGGCGCATATCCTAAAGCCTGTTGAATTTTGGCAATACTGGCTTGTGAATGGCGCACATCCCCTGCACGAAATTCACGATACACTGCAGACTTTTCATAGCGAATTGAGTTTTCAAACAATGCAACTTGAATTGCAGCATATAGATCATTCAAGGTGGTACGATCACCCACAGCTACATTATAAACTTGGTTTTTGGCCTCGTCAGGGGCTGTGGCTGCCAAAATATTGGCTTGTACCGTATTATCAATAAAACAGAAATCGCGACTGGTTTCTCCATCACCGTTGATGAAAACATCATCCCCTGCAATCATCGACGCAGTCCACTTGGGAATCACGGCTGCATAGGCACCATTTGGATCCTGACGTTGTCCAAAAACATTAAAATAGCGCAAACCAATGGCTTTAAAACCATAGCTACGGGCAAACACATCTGCATATAGCTCATTCACATATTTAGTTACGGCATAGGGTGAAAGTGGATTTCCAATATTTTCTTCAACTTTAGGTAATCCTGGATGATCACCATAGGTTGAACTGCTTGCCGCATAACTAAAACTTGAAACATGCGCATCACGTGCTGCGGTCAGCATATTCAAAAAGCCACTGATATTGGTGTCATTGGTCGTGATCGGATCAACAATCGAACGTGGTACAGAACCCAAAGCAGCTTGATGCAAAACATAGTCCACACCAGTACAAGCTGTTTGACAGTCTGCAAACTGACGAATATCACCCTCAATGAAATTGAAATTTGACCACTGTGCCTCTGAGACACATCCTTTCACTTCATCAAGATTATGTTGATAGCCTGTCGCAAAATTATCTAACCCGACCACGATCTGATCTAGCTTTAATAATGTTTCAAGCAAATTTGAACCAATAAATCCAGCAACGCCCGTGATTAGCCATGTTTTCGGTGCTTGTTGTAACTGCTCGCAGACCGTTTGATATTGGTTCATCGTAAATTTTCCAAAAACATTCAATAAATTATAGACGTAAATCAGACTCTGATTGATCTAATACATATTTTAAATCATACAAGACATGGCTTTCTTTACCTAAAGCACGAATTGCATCAGCGCCCATCACCTTAAATTGCTGGTGTGCAACCGCAAGAATCACTGCATCATAAGTTTGCTGATTTAAAGACTGTACTGGGCTAATCGCATATTCACTTTCAGCTTCTTCTGGGCTCACCCACGGGTCATATACATCAACATCAATATGATATTCTTCAAGTTCTTTCACAATGTCGATGATACGGGTATTACGAATATCAGGACAGTTTTCCTTAAAACTGAGCCCCAAGACTAAAACTTTTGCGCCTTCAACCTGAATCTTCTTTTTCACCATACTTTTAACAAGTTGGGTGACGACATAAGCACCCATGCCATCGTTCAGACGACGACCTGCCAAGATAATTTCAGGATGATAACCCATCGACTGTGCTTTATGAGTTAAGTAATACGGGTCAACCCCGATACAGTGCCCACCCACTAAACCTGGACGGAATGGTAAAAAGTTCCATTTCGTTCCTGCGGCTGTGAGTACATCTTCTGTATCAATGCCCATTTTATTGAAGATCAAAGCAAGTTCATTAATTAAAGCAATATTTACATCACGTTGCGTGTTTTCAATCACTTTTGCTGCTTCTGCGACTTTGATACTTGGCGCTTTGTGCGTGCCCGCTTCAATAATAAGATTATATACTTCATCGACAAAATCAGCGACTTCGGGTGTAGAACCTGAGGTGATTTTTAGAATATTCGTAACCCGATGGAGCTTATCCCCTGGATTAATCCGTTCGGGGCTATAGCCCGCAAAAAAATCTTGATTGAATGTTAAACCTGATACTTTTTCTAAGACAGGAATACAGGCTTCTTCTGTTGCACCGGGGTAAACGGTCGATTCATAGACAACGATATCACCCGCAGATAATACCTGACCAATACTTTGTGATGCTTTGATTAATGGGGTGAGGTCGGGTTGTTTAAATTCATCAATCGGTGTTGGAACGGTCACAATATAAAAGTTACAACTTTTTAGATCTTCTAAATCTGCGCTATAACTCAACTGAGTTGCTTGCATCAACTCATCTGGAGACACTTCCAAGGTATGGTCTTGACCAGACTTTAACTCATCAATTCGCTTCTGATGAATATCGAAACCCAGCACAGAAACTTTTTTACCAAACTCTACAGCCAGAGGTAAACCAACATAACCTAATCCGATGATGGCAATTTTTAGATCAGCGAGTTGTAGCATGGTACAGCCTTGTGCAATTTGAATAGGATAGGAGCAGAGATCTCAACGTTGCACAATATAGCAGAAATTTGATTTCTTTTAATGACTAAATTATGTTACTTAGTCCTCAAAAAATTATTCGATTAATTATAGAAACAGTACGTTTCACCAACATCTTAGGCTATGTTAAAGATATTAATTGGTATAAAATCTAACTGTTTTATATAAATTCTTCGGGTTGTCATAGCCCTGATCCATTATTCAAATTATTTATAAATAGGGTTTATTTTCGAGTGAGTTACTACCGCTATAGCATATTGTTAGCACTCAGTTTAAGCATAACTGGTTGTGCCGTAACATCAGGACTTCAAACTTATGATCTTCCTGAACAAGGCTCCTATAAAACAAATCAAGGTGCTGAACTTAATGTTGTACAGTTAACACAAGAGAATATCTCTAATATAGCGCAAGCACCTGTCAACAATTTTTCAGATATTCGAACTTTGTTTAATAAAAAACAAGGTATTTATCGCTTGAACTATGGTGATGTCCTATCTATCCAACTTTGGGCATATCCAGAAATTACTCCGCCTATTCAAGATGCGACCAGTGTACGAACTGTAGGCTACCCGATTGATCCAAACGGGAATGTCCAACTTCCTTTAATTGGTTCTGTCAAAATTGCTGGAAAAACGCTTGCTGAAGCACATACATTCTTGCGTAGCCAATTTAGCAAGTATCTCAAGAATCCTGACGTGATTGTCCGCGTTCTGTCTTTTGAAGCAAAACGCTACTATGTCAACGGGCAAGTGCTTAAAAGTGGACAATACACCATCAATGATCTTCCAATCAGTCTCTATACTGCCCTAGGTCAAGCGGGCGGGATCGACACCAAGACTGGAGATACGACCAATATTCAACTCATCCGAAATGGTCAAACATATAATCTCAATACCATTCAGTTAGAAAAACAAGGCTTATCACTCCATAACCTACTGATCCAACCTGACGACACCATTTTCGTTAACACCAAACAAGACCAAAAACTATATGTCATGGGTGAGTCGAGTAAAAGCCAAGCGATTAGCTTAAGAGATCAAGGCATGTCTTTAAGTGATGTATTGGGTGAAAGTGAAGGTATTAATCCATATTCTGCAAGTGCAGCACGAATTTATGTAATGCGCACAGACTTAAAGTCCAAACAATCAACCATTTATCATTTAAACTTGAGTAGTCTGGGTAATTTGGCCTTAGCCAATCAATTCGACATGAAAAAGAACGATATTGTCTATATTGATGCAACAGGTTTAACGCGTTGGCAGCGTGTGATGAATCAAATTGTTCCGTTCTCAAGTGCTTTATATAGTTTTGATCAACTTGGAAAATAAGTCATGGGGATACAAAATATTTTAGTGGTTTGTGTTGGAAACATTTGTAGAAGTCCAATGGCGGAATATTTCCTCAAACAGGAAAATCCACAGCTCAATATTGACTCTGCAGGTCTATCCGCCATGGTGGGACATGGTGCCGATGACAAGGCTATTCATTGTATGGATCAATTTAAGATTGATATGCGTCAGCATGTCGCAAAACAGATCAATGCCAGCCTCATTAAAGCTGCCGATTTGATTTTGGTGATGAGTAACAACCAAGCTCAACATATAGAAAAACAGTGGCCTTTTGCTAAAGGTAAAGTCTTTCGCCTAGGTCATTGGCAAAAACAAAATGTTGCTGACCCCTACCAGCATAATCAAGCTTTTTTTGATATAACCTGTAGCAATATTCAACGCTTTGTTGCTGATTGGAAATCACATTTTTAAATTATTACGATATTAAATTATGAATCAAAACTCTAGCACTAGCGAAGATACAATCGACTTAAAAGAGTTATTTTTTTCTCTGATTGCTCAGTGGAAACTCATTGCTCTTTGTATTATTTTCAGTTTAATTTGTGCATTACTTTATTTAAGAGTCACTCAACCCATTTATGCTACAGATGCGATGGTTCTCGTTGAAGACAGCAAAAGTGCTGCCTCAGCAGCACTATTAGGCGAGTTAAGCCAACTCTCAGGAGCGATGGGGCAAAAATCACCAGCCGATGCAGAAATTGAAGTTCTAAGATCTCGCATGGTTTTGGGACAAGTGATTCGAGATCTCAACCTTGATATTGAAATCAAGGCCCCAGAAGACTCCGCATTTAATCGTTTGATTTCAGAGAAAAAGTCAACAGTTGATTACACTCCAACTGAAGTGGTTTATCAAAATAAATCATCCGTAGTTCAAATTAAACAATTGAATGTCCCTGATTTCTATCTAGATGAACCCCTTCAACTAAAATTCAACGAATCAAACACATTTCAACTACTACATAAAGATGAAGTTGTTTTTGAAGGCAAAACCAATGTCAAGAATCAAGTGCCTAGTCCGTATGGCTTGTGGCAAGTGTATATTGTAAAAAATAACAATCTAGCCCCAGAACTTAAAATCACAAAATACGCTCTACCAACAGCAATGAAAAACCTAATGTTGAATTATGGTGTTGCGGAACGTGGAAAAATGACAGGTGTAGTCGGTTTAAGTTACCAAGGCACTGATAAAGCACACATTACCAAAGTTCTGAATCATATTTTAAGTGTTTATCACAAACAAAATATTGAAAGAAAGTCCCTAGAATCAACGCAAACACTTGCCTTCTTAGATAAACAATTACCTTTACTTAAGCAACAACTCGAAGATTCTGAGATTAAGTTCAATAGATTCCGTGAAAAATACAACACCATTGATGTGACCCAAGAATCTGAACTGTTATTAAAGCAAAATATTGAGCTTGAACGCTTAATGATTGAGCTCAAGCAAAAACAAGCTGAACTTTCTGCAAAATATACCAATGATCACCCTTTAATGGCAGAAATTAATGCTCAGTTGAAAGAGTTGACTGGTAAAAAAGAACAGTTAAATCAAGCTTTGAAACAACTTCCAGAAACCCAGCGCTTATATTTACAGCTTTATCGCGATGTTAAAGTCAATGCAGAACAATACACTGCTCTGCTAAACAACTATCAACAGTTGAAAATTGCAAATGCCGGTGAGATTGGTAATGTACGTATTGTCGATACAGCCGTTAAGCCTTTTGAAAAAGTTAAGCCAAAGACACTTATCGTTCTAATTTTATCGCTCTTTGTCGGTGGTTTCCTTGGTACGCTGTTAGCATTATTACGCAATATGATGCGCTCAGGCATTAAAGACTCCGCTCAAATTGAAAATGAGCTGGATCTACCTGTGTATGCAACAGTCCCTCGTTCACCCGTGCAAGAAAGTCGCATCAATATTTTGAAGAAGAAAAAGAATATTCCTATTTTGGCTGTTAAAAACAGTGATGATATTGCGATTGAAAGCTTACGTAGTATGCGTACCGCCATTCATTTTGCTTTAAGTTCTGCAAAAAATAACCTGATTATGATTTCAGGCCCAGCACCAGAAGTCGGGAAATCTTTTATTTCGACCAACTTAGCCACAATTTTGGCGCAAAGCGATAAACGTGTTTTGATTGTAGATGCTGACTTACGTCGTGGATATTTACATAAATACTTTAACTACGACACTCAACCAGGTCTCACTGAATTACTCAATGGCCAACACAGCTTAGAGACAGTGATTCGAAATACTGAAGTACCTGGCTTAAGCGTCATCTCCAGAGGTAAAAGTCCAGCCAATCCATCTGAACTCTTAAGCTCGGCTCAGTTTAAGAACGTCTTGGAACAACTGTCTGAAAAGTTCGCTCATGTGATCATCGACACACCACCAGTACTGGCTGTAACGGATGGGATTATTATTTCTCAATATACAGGCGTTAATTTAGTGATTGCGCGTTATGCGAAAACACAAATGAAAGAGCTTGAGTTAACCATCAATCGCTTTGAACAAGCAGGTGTTAAAGTCAATGGCTTCATTCTGAATGACATTCAACGTACAGCTGGTTCAGGTTATGGCTACAATTATGCTTATGCTTATAAAGCCAATAAAGAATCAGACTAAAGACAGCTATTAGCCGATAAAAAGCCAGAATGACAGTTCTGGCTTTTTATTTTGTATGACAAACGTTTATATATTCAAATCCTTATAGTTTTTTTAAGGACTTCGGCATATATTAATTTGGAAATGTACTCTAGGTACAAAACACGTGATTCATGAAGTCTGCTAAGATGCTGAAAACTTTTTGAATGTAATAGAATTAGGAAAAATTTCACATGAGTAAAGCCTTACCGATTGCTGTAGCTGTTCTTCTAGGCGGTGCTGCACTTGTTCCCGTTTATTATGCATCTCAACACCCTGCTTCGGCTGAAGCGCAAGTTTCAAAAAATGCATCTGCCGTAGAAAAAATTAGCTATGCACTAGGCTATGAAGTTGCTCATCAAACCCCACCAGAACTCGACATTAACAGTTTTGTCACCGGTGTTCGCGCAGGTCATGCCCGTAGCCAACCCGCGTATACAGAAGAAGAATTAAAACAAGCCTATGAACAGTTCCAACAAGAAATGCAACAAAAACAGGCTAATGTTGCTCAACAAGCACAGACCACTAGCGATAATTTCTTAACTGAAAATGCAAAAAAACCTGGGGTGAAAACTACAGCTTCAGGCTTACAGTACAAAATCACCCAAGAAGGTACAGGCAAGCAACCAAATGCAAACTCGGTAGTGACGGTACACTACAAAGGCCAGTTGGTCGATGGTAAAGTCTTTGACAGCTCAATTGAGCGTGGCGAGCCAATTGAGTTCCCATTGAATCAAGTCATTCCAGGTTGGACTGAAGGTTTACAACTGATGAAAGAAGGTGGCAAAGCGACCCTCTATATCCCGTCTAACTTAGGTTATGGTCCACAAGGGGTACCCGGTATGATCCCAGCCAACAGCACACTTATTTTTGATGTAGAACTGATCAAAGTAAAATAACAATGCCAACTCAAGGAGAGCTTTTGCTCTCCTGTTTTTATTGAGAACAATTTATGAAAATTCAAACAACATTACTCTGTGGCTTGTTCCTTTCAACTCCTCTTTTCGCGGCGCCTATCACCAATAAAAGTAGTGTTCATCAACAGGTCGGTTATAGCTTTGGTTATTTGATGGGTCGCAGTAATGCAGAGTCTATTCAAGATTTAGATATAGATGCTTTTGTCCAAGGGTTACGAGAAGCATCCAAAGGCCAAACTGCCTCATTAAGTGATGAAGATATGGCGCGTGTACTCACCCAATATAAGCGTCAAGCCGAAGCGAAACAATTATTAGAAGTCAAACAATTGGCAGACAAAAATGCCAAAATTGGTGCAGCATTTTTAGCTGAGAATGCAAAAAAACCTGAGGTGAAAACTACAGCTTCAGGCCTGCAATATATGGTTTTACAACAAGGTCAAGGCAAGTCACCCAAGGCCAACAGTCGAGTCAAAGTCCATTATGAAGGACGTTTGATTGATCAAACGGTTTTTGACAGTTCGATTGCCCGCCAACAGCCTGCAGAATTCCAAGTCAGCCAAGTCATTCAAGGTTGGACTGAAGGTTTGCAACTGATGAAAGAAGGAGCGAAATACCGTTTCTTTATTCCATCTAAACTGGGTTATGGTCAAATTGGTTCAGGTGATGTAATTGAACCGAACAGCACGCTGATTTTTGATGTGGAACTGATTGCAGTATTGCCAAACTAAGGCAGTTAGGCAAAATAATTCTATAGATAAAATAAAAAGCCTGACATGTGATCAGGCTTTTTATTGATTACGCTTTTTATGAATTACAATCTATTCTCAAATCAAGCAATGCTTACTTTTAAGCTACGCGCTTCACTGGTCTTGCAGCATAAAATCAAGCAGTGCTTTTTGTTTTATGCTTCATGCTTTAAATGGCGTGGTCTAAAACCCGTCATGAATAAACCAATGGCATAAGCCACCGCACCGACCACACACAGCCCAACCACTTCAGCAACGCGAATCCACTGTGACATTTCGCCATTATACCAAGTCAGTCCGTACCACAATGCTGCAATCATCACGGCGTTAGAAATACCAAACTGAATAAACAGTTTTTTCCAGTGTGCACCAAAACGGAAAATATCACGCTTATGTAGATAGAAATACAACATTCCTGCATTTACAAGTGCAGACCCAGAAGACGCTAAAGCCAGTGCCATATGCTCTGCATGCCAGTCAATCAATTTAAAGAAACCAATAAACACTACGTTTAAAATCGCATTCGCAGCAACGGCCATTAGCCCCACACGGACAGGAGTCTTGGTGTCTTGTTGTGCATAAAACCCAGGTGCAAAGACTTTAATCAACATGAATGAAATCACCCCGGCGCTCATACACTGCAACGCTAAAGCCGTCATTTGAGTATCTTCAAGGGTAAATTGTCCGCGTTGGAATAGGGCCTGAATAATAGGGGTCGATAACATAAACAGTGCAATACTGGCAGGCACGCCAACCAAAACAATCACCTTCGCAGCCCAATCCATCATGCCACGAAACTTCGACATATCTTGCTCTGCATGACGGGTCGACAATGCCGGTAAAATTACCGTACCAATCGCCACCCCAATCAACCCCAAAGGCAATTCAGTCATACGTTCTGCACTATATAACCAAGACACAGAACCATCTTGCATAAACGAAGCCCAAATGGTGTTTAGAAGTAAGTTAATTTGCGTAACAGAAACACCAAATAGTGCAGGCAACATCAATTTCATGATGCGATCTACACCCTCATGTTTAAAATCGACTTTCGGCGGAATCAGTAATTTTTTATGCCAAAGTTCAGGAATTTGGATCGCTAATTGCAATACACCCGCAGCAATCACTGCCCAACCGAGTGCCATAATCGGCTCCGCCATATACGGCGTCAACCACCATGCTCCTGCAATCATCGCAACATTCAGCAATACTGGTGAAAATGCGGGTGAAGCAAAGGAACCATAACTATTTAGAATACTGCTGGCAAAGGCTGTCAGCGACATAAACAATAAATAAGGAATAGTGAGGCGGAACATCGAAACTGCAAGATCAAACTTCTCAGGGTCAGCATGGAAGCCCGGTGCATAAATATACAATACGGCAGGCGCCGCGACCATAGCCAAGAAAGTTAGAGCTGTCATGATCGTCATCAAACAACCAAAGACACGGCTAATCAGGATTTGAACTTCCGCATGGGTACGCCCAGTTTTATATTCGGTCAGTACTGGAATAAACGCCTGAGAGAATGCCCCCTCAGCAAACAGCCGACGAAAGAAGTTCGGTATACGAAAGGCCACCACAAAAGTATCGAAATCTTTACCCGCACCAAAGACATTCAGCAAAACAATGTCTCGTACCAAACCCAAGACCCGAGAAAGCATGGTCATTGCACTTACAATTACGGTTGACCGCCACAGCGCCATCGTATCCACCTAGTTTTTCGTTTGCCGCTATTGTAATGAAACTTCAACGAATATTTGATTGTTTAATGTTGTTGTCTGCACTCAATTTATTGACTTTTTAACTGCTGCAAACGGCTTCTATATTTGTACCAATCGAAAAATGGGCCAGGATCCGTTTTTCGACCTGGCGCAATATCGGAATGCCCCGCCAAATGCTGTTGAATTTGAGGATAGGTTTGCTGTAAGCAGGCAGTCACATGTACCAATGCTTCATATTGGGCATCTTCAAAAGGCATGTCATCACTGCCCTCAAGCTCAATGCCAATCGAATAATCATTGCACTCTTTTTTGCCCAAATAACTCGAACGCCCTGCATGCCATGCACGGTCATGAAAGTTAACAAATTGTAAGACTTCCCCGCCTCTTAAAATCAGTAAATGTGCTGAGACTTGCATGCCTTGAATAGTTTGAAAATATGGATGTACTGACCAATCCAATTGATTTTGAAAAAATTGTTCAATATAGCCACCACCAAACTGTGAGGGGGGCAAACTGATATTATGAATGACAATCAGTTGAATATCAGCATCTGCAGGACGTGCGTTAAAATTAGGCGATGGGATTTGTCTCGCACCTTGTAATCTGCCATTATGGATTGTAAATTGTTGCATTCTGAGCCTAATCTACTCATAGTTTTTATGCTTCTTATATAGCACAACTCATACTAACAACGTAATTGTAGTCTATAAGAGTCAGCTAAAACTCTTGCATCCGAAAGAGCATTATGTGGAATTTCGGAACTAAAGCACATCTCTCCAGTCCATAGCTCCATAGTCAAAGGTGGTGTTCGTATTGCTCGTCCTTCGCTAATAATAAGACTACGCGTAAATAATGATAAATCTTCTGCCCAATCTGCAACCACATGAATTTTTAAATATTCATTCAAAAATAAAGCTAATTTATTTTGAAACTCTATTAAAGAAATAGGTGTTTTAACCAGTTTAGGAATGACATTTTCAGCAACCCAAGGCTCTGGATGAGTGCAAGTTAAAACTTCATAAAAAGAGTGCCCATCTCCGTCTACAAGTGCCATTGAAATGAGTTCACCACCAAAACCATTGAATTCACAGTCTAAAAATAGGTTCATCTTATTTACTTTATTTATTGAAATTATCATAAAGATAGACCCTAAACATAAGTTAAGGGTCTAATATTTATTTACCTAAAGATTCAGCATCTCTTTTAGCTCTCTTAGATGAAATTCATTTTTGCTTCCATGTTTTTTATTAAATTATAAATAACCAGTCATATCATAAACATGGCTATACTAAGATTAAAAATTATGATTACACAATATTTTGTTTTCTTGCAGCTTCTAATGCAACTTGCACATCTTGAAGGCTAAAAACGACTGATAAATTTTCAGGATTAAATGGCTCGTCCTCTGAAACTCCATCCCTATGAAATTTACCATGATAGCCATTAAATTTTTTAGATTCATTTTCCGTAAGATCAATCTGATAATTAGGTTGTTTACCTATTCCTCTTTGACCAAAGCGTACAATATTGCTACTCAGACGTTGCATGTTATTTAAAACATTCGTAAGAAATTCAACTCCTAATGTATCAATACCGCGCCCCCACACCACACTATTATTACTCATTATTTCGTCTCCTATTTATGGAATACTGCTTTATTGGATATAAGATCATACTAATACAAGATCCAACATAGAACGTAATATATAGTACTATGATTAATCATGCAACACTTATTAGCCTTGTATAATTCTTCTATTTATTCTCCCCAATCTCTCGATATAATGTAGCAGCATAGAAAATTCTACTATTTGTGACGACTCTCATATTCTTTGAATGCAATTGATAGCCCTCTGATTCCATTACTTGCCTAACCATCGCACCCAACATTTGTTTTGTACGATCATAAATTTTTCCATCTATCTTCAAGTTTTCCATTTGCTCTTTTGTTTGCATTAGACCTGAGCGTAGCAAATCTTTTTCAATTCCTAATAAGGCAGGCTTGTTCAAATCACTGGCTGTTTTCATTTGAATAATCGATTTCTCTGTATTCAAAAATTGCCATAATTTTTGTCCTTGTTCTGTGCGATACAACTCAACAAAATTTTTACTATTAAATTCAGCCATAACTTTCTCTATATGCGAATAAGAATAACATTATAGCAAGCAAATTAAAGTACTACATAAATGCATCTATATATTTCAAATATACTTTCACACTAATAATCGAGATGAAATACTTATTTTTTCTGAGGAGGGTGCTAATATATTGCGCAATTTTCATGGCTTCTATAAAGATACGGACAATCGGATGAGCATATCGCAGCAACTGCTTGAACACTCTATTCAACTGAATATTCAACAGGCATTACAAGAAGACATCGGTGATGGCGACATTACGGCACTTTTGACGCCTGAAGATGAGCAAGCAACTGCGACCATTATTAGCCGTGAAGACATGATTCTTGCTGGTCAACCTTGGGTCAATGCATTAATTGCAGCTTTCGATCCCAGCGTACAAATCACGTGGCTAAAAAACGATGGCGACCTGGTTCTTGCCAATGAAACCATTTTTAAACTGGCGGGTTCAGCACGCAGCTTACTTACGGTTGAACGCCCTGCACTCAACTTTGTACAAACCCTGTCTGCAGTTGCAACCAAAACGGCTGAATATGTCAAACAACTGGATGGCTTAAATACCAAGTTGCTAGATACCCGTAAAACACTACCGGGTCTGCGCATTGCACAAAAATATGCAGTCGCGATCGGCGGGGGGCAAAACCATCGTTTAGGCCTATTCGATGCTTTTTTAATTAAAGAAAATCATATCATGGCAGCTGGTGGCATTGCTCAAGCGATTGCCAAAGCGCATCAAATTGCCCCGGGCAAACCTGTCGAAGTCGAAGTCGAAACATGGGCTGAATTAGACCAAGCATTAGAAGCCCAAGCGGATATCGTGATGTTAGACAACTTTAGCCAGCAACAAATGATTGATGCGGTCAAGCATGTCGCAGGACGTTGTAAATTGGAAGCGTCAGGCAACATCACCATTGACAACTTACGTGAAGTGGCAACCACAGGCGTGGATTATATTTCGATGGGTGTGTTGACCAAAGATGTCAAAGCCGTCGATCTTTCCATGCGTTTTAATGCTTAATTTGAAAAGATTGCATTCAGTCAACACGCCATAAAAAAACGCACTAGATAGTGCGTTTTTTTTGCGTGAAAACTTACCAGCCCAGCGCTTGCTGTTGTTTTTTCACCAATTCTTGAATGCCCTTTTCGGCCATTTCTAACATGGCATTGCACTGTACACGGGTAAATGGTTTATCTTCCGCTGTACCTTGAATCTCAATAAACTCACCTGCTTGGGTCATCACCACGTTTAAATCTGTTTGGCAGTTTGAGTCTTCTTCATAGCACAAGTCTAAAAGCACTTCGTCTTGGAAAATACCGACTGAAATGGCAGCAACCAAACCTTTGAGTGGATCCTGCTTAATTTTCTTTTTCTCAAGCAGCGTATTCATCGCATCAATAAGGGCCACCGCAGCACCAGTGATCGCAGCAGTCCGCGTACCACCATCTGCTTGAATCACATCACAGTCAATGGTAATCGTATTTTCACCGAGTTTCTTTAAATCCACCATGGCACGTAAACTACGACCAATCAAACGTTGAATTTCTTGAGTACGACCACTTTGCTTACCACGTGCCGCCTCACGGTCACTACGGGTATGGGTTGAACGTGGCAACATGCCATATTCTGCTGTTACCCAACCTTGACCTTTACCTTTTAAAAAACGCGGAACTGAGTTATCAATGCTCGCAGTACAAAGAACTTTGGTATGACCAAACTCAACCAATACCGAACCTTCTGCATAACGTGTATAGTTACGCGTAATAGTAACATCACGTAATTGATCTAATGCTCGTTGGTCGATACGCATAATACGTCCTTCATCTGACTAAGTTGATTGGCGCATAGTATAGCAGAAGCAAAGCCAAAGCATTTGCTCCACAAGCTCGCTTTTGTAATTGATCGCCAACCTCACTTTAGATCTTGATTCTTTGTTAAACTAAAAGACAAATGAGCTTGAGGCCACATCTATGTCGATTCGTGAAGAGCGCAAACAACAAAGTCGCCAAGCATTGCTCAATGCAGCCTTACAGCTCAGCACCTCTGGTCGTTCCTTTAGTCAGATCAGTCTCCGTGAAGTTACCCGTCAAGTCGGTTTAGTGCCAACCGCCTTTTATCGACACTTTAGTGATTTGGATGAACTAGGGCTTGAACTGGTCGACCAAGCTGCCTTACATATCAAAAATGTGCTGACCCAATTAGGTCAAAGCTATGTTTACCGCCCACATGCAACCATTGAGCACAGCCTCGATTTATTCTTTGATGCCGTTGAGCAACACCCCGAACAATGGATCTTTCTCATCGGCGAGCGTTGGGGAGGCTCAACATTGGTTCGTAAAGCCATCGAACGAGAGATCACGTTTTTAATCGACGACTTTGCCTATGCTCTCACCCGTATTGAAAGTATGCAGCATATCCGCGATTCAAAAGACCTTAACGTTTTAGCCAATATTCTAATGAACGCCTCTTTTAACTGGGCCATGCGCTGGATGGGTTTTAGCCGAGATGTACCATCAGTACAATTACAACAGCAACAACATGACTTTAAAATGCAAACAGTGGTACAGATTCAACTCATGTTTCGTGGTATTTCCAATTGGCATCGACCAGCAATACAAACAGAACAAGCCAACCCGACACTGCATTAAACTCCAGCTAGAATGATGTTTTAATACATTACAAATTTTTTAACACTGTTTGCTCAAACTTAGACGCTTTTTCACTATCATAGAGCCAGTTTTTTCATCTGTACCTCTTATGCGTTTTTTTCTTTTTTTAGCTGCCAGTGTATGTATGGCCTTAGCATGGCTTTTGCCCATTCATTATCGACCATGGGTCACTTATACAGGTGAGCTGTTTGCCTTTTTGTCATTATTTACGCTTTCTGCACTGTTTCTAAAAGAAAAAATTTTATTCCCCAAGATCACACTACCTCTATTGCTCTTAAGCCTTGTACCCTTTATACAGTACGGCTTTGGTGAGCTGTTCTTTTTCAGCAAAGCGTTGATGTGTGGCCTATACATTTTTGCCTTTTGGCTCAGTATTGTTTTAGGTTTTAACCTCAGTCAAAGACCGCTCGCGCATGAACAATTGTTTGCAGGTTTAAGTACGGTTTTTTGGTTGGTTGGTGTGATCACTGCTCTGATTGCCATCTGCCAATGGCTCAATATTGAACAGAAAATACCGGGGATGACCATATTAAAAGGTGACCGCCCGTATGCCAACTTCGCTCAGCCGAATAATATGGCAAGCTTCTTAATTCTGTCCTTACTGGGTACTCTTTACTTATTTGAGAAGAAAAAATTCAATACTCTTCTTCTCTGCACTAGTGCCGTACTGATGTTGTTTGCTGTCGCACTGAGTCAATCTCGCACATCATGGGTCGCGAGTATTTGTGTACTACTGTATTTACTCTATCAACAATACAGAGGCACACTACAACTCAAATGGTATAGTGCTCTTGCATGGTTTGTGCTCTTTGTTTCTTTAATTGTGTTAACTCCTCAGCTCAATCAGTTGTTGGCTCAACTTTCTAATGTTGATGTCACACAAACTCGCGATGTCGTTGCTCGAGCAACCAAGGGGGATATGTCACGTCTTGCCATTTGGCAGCAAATGCTACATGCAATCGCAGAACGCCCTTGGTTTGGCTATGGTTGGCATCAAACCAGTGTCGCTTACACATTGATTAGTGATCAGTTCCAAGGTCCAGTTTGGGTGAAAAGTGCGCACAACTTCATTCTCGACTTCATTTTATGGAATGGTCTACTGATTGCAGTTCCATTTTTTGCTTACATAAGCTATTGGGGTTATCAACTACAAAAGCATGCAACTTCATCCGAATCTGTGGTGGGTTTGCTCATGGTAGGGGCTGTACTCATTCATGCGATGCTCGAATTTCCTTTATTCTATGCCTATTTCTTGTTGCCGCTCGGCTTTATTCTCGGGATTATTCAAGCCCAGCAAAAAGTAAAAACATGGACCGTAGCAAGTTATGTTATGCCAGTGGTATTTACAGCCTGTGTGATCTTGGTCGGACTCATTATCCGTGATTATGAACTGATGGTGCCGAAGCTGAATCAAGCCTCTCGCTATGAAAAAACACCTGAAAAATTCACCAATCACGATCAAATTTTACTGCTGTCTGAGTTTAACCGTCGTATCGAATGGATTCAGTTAAATCCGTATAGTAAAGTCAGCCCTGAGCAAATTCGGGACTATGAGGAAATGGTGTTGAACTATCCGATTCCTTATGATTTAACCAAGTTTGCTAAACTCTTGGCTTTCAATGGCTATGAGGCTGAGGCTCGTCACCAACTTTGGCGCTTAAAAACTTTAAGAAAAATTGATCTGCGTTATGAGGATTTATTACAGCCTGCATCAAGTGTGCAATAAATTTTGTCACCCTATAAAAAAAGCCTGCATCAGCAGGCTTTTTTTATAGGGCGAGCTATACGCTCATTATTTTGCCGCACGTTCTTTTTCGATGAGATATTCTACAACTTGCACAACTTTCTCATTTTCGCCTTGAACAATGTACTTACCATTGACTGTGACCGCAGGGACACCACTCAGTTGATAACGTTTCGCTAAATCTTGCGCTTGAGCAATTTTTGAAGTGATCGCAAAAGACTTATACGTACTATTAAATTTCGCTTCAGGAATACCAAATTGAGTATAGAACTTAGCTAAAGCAGGTTGTTCTAAAATTGGCTGGTTTTGATCATGAATCGCATGGAATAACATAAGGTGTGTCTTCTTGCGCACACCTAAAGCTTCAGACACATAATAAGCTCGAGCACCCTGCTCCCAAAGTGGATTCATCGCTGCTGGTGTACGTACAAAACGTACATCTTTAGGTAATTTCTTTAACCAAGTCTGCATGTGCGGTTCAAGTTTAAAGCAGTGTGGGCAGCCATACCAGAAGAACTCACGCACTTCAATTTTTCCAGGTACTTCGACCTGTACTGGCGTTGGTACCACAGTATAGTCCTGACCTGCTACAAAGTTTGCAGCCAAAGCACTACCAGAAATAGCGAAAACAGCGGTTGCTAGTCCACTCAAAAGGAGTTTTTTCATTGAACTTATTGTCCTCAAAATCATTATGATAAGTTTATGCAAATACTATAAATCAAATATGCCAAATTCGTTTTCATTCTGTGAACTTTTTTCAGGCTTTTATCGCTTTTTCCAGAATAAACGCTACACTAGGCCCTATTGAATTTTTTTAAATATTACAACCTGATTGAGGTGACGATGATGTCGCAACTGAATGTTGATCCACAAGAAATTGCCAAATTTGAAGCATTTGCTGCCATATGGTGGGATCAGCACTCGGAGTTCCGTCCTTTACATATGATCAATCCATTACGCTTAAACTGGATTGATGAGCATGCTGGTGGACTCAGTGGGAAAAAAGTCCTTGATGTCGGCTGTGGTGGCGGCATTTTGGCTGAAAGTATGGCACGTCGTGGTGCAGATGTTCTTGGTATTGATATGGGCGAAGCCCCACTGAATGTGGCACGTTTACATGCAGAGCAAGAAGGCGTTAAGCATATCGAGTATCGCCAAGTTCCAGTTGAACAGCTCGCAGAAGAACACGCGGGACAATACGATGTCGTGACCTGCATGGAAATGCTGGAACACGTACCTAATCCAGCTTCAATCATTGAAGCCTGCCATAAACTGGTTAAACCAGGTGGTCATGTGTTCTTTTCAACCATCAACCGTAATCCTAAAGCCTATCTGTTTGCCATTATTGGTGCTGAATATGTACTGCGTATGTTAGCGAGAGGCACCCATGATTATCATAAATTCATTAAACCATCAGAGCTTGCACATGATATTCGCGGTGCTGGACTCAAACTAAAAGACATGACGGGTTTACATTACAATCCATTGACCAAACGCTATTGGTTAGCGCCGAATGTCGACGTCAACTATATGGTCTACACTGTCAAAGAAGGTGCTGCATGAAAGCCGTCTTATTCGACCTTGACGGCACACTGATCGACACGGCTGCCGACTTTATTCGCATTATTCAAAACATGTGCCGTGAAAAAGGTGTTGCTGTGGTCGATGCAAACCTGATCCGTAGCCAAGTCTCTGAAGGCGCACGGGCTATGGTGAAATTGGTTTATCCCGAACTGGAAGTCGAAGACCCAATTTTTCTGGCACATCGTCAGCGTTTTTTAGACACCTATGGGGCGGATATTGCGGTAGATACCGACCTGTTTACTGGCATGTATCCGCTACTTGAAAAACTTGAAAACCAAGAAATTCCATGGGGCATTGTCACCAATAAACCACGTTGGCTCAGTGAAGCATTATTAGACGCGCTGGATTTGACAAAACGCTGCGCTGTTTTGGTCTGCCCAGAGGATGTCAGCAAAACCAAGCCTGATCCTGAACCAATGTATTTGGCAGCCCAACAGATTGCGATTGCACCTGAAAACTGTATTTACGTCGGGGATCATCCACGTGATATAGATGCAGGCCGTAACGCGCAGATGTACACCATTTTGGCCGCTTATGGTTATTTACCATTCGCGCACAAAGATGACTTAACAGCTTGGCAAGCAGATTGTATAGTGAAGAATGTAGCTGAGTTAGATGAGGTCATTCAGTCCCTGGTCAACCAGACATCAAAAGCAAGCTCACTGACTTGATCACAATTAAAAAATCACAATAACGAGGAGGTAATGATGAAATATTCAGAATATCAACCTCGCCCCGATCTACTCAAAGATCGTATCATCTTAATTACAGGTGCGGGCGATGGTATTGGTCGTGCTGCTGCATTAAGTTATGCCCTACACGGCGCAACCGTGGTGCTGCATGGGCGTACCTTAAATAAGCTCGAAGTCATTTATGATGAAATTGAAGGCTTAGGTGCGCCGCAACCTGCAATCTTACCCTTGCAGCTATCAAGTGCCTCTCCTCGTGACTATGAATTATTGGTCGACACCCTAGAACGTCAGTTTGGGCGCTTAGATGGTATTTTGCATAATGCAGGTATTTTAGGTGAGCGTACTGAACTGGAAAATTATCCTGTCGATGTTTGGGATGACGTGATGGCGGTCAACTTACGTGCGCCATTCGTTATGACTCAAGAATTAATGCCCCTCCTGAAAAAATCTGAGCATGCCTCTGTGGTTTTTGCCAGCTCAGGTGTCGGGCGCGAAACGCGTGAACGTTGGGGCGCATATTCCGTGTCTAAGATCGCGATTGAAGCGGTCAGTCAACTGTTCGCCAAAGAAAATACCGCACCGAATATCCGCTTTAACTGTATCAATCCGGGGGCGACCCGCACAGCGATGCGTGCCAAAGCCTATCCTGATGAAGATCCAAAAACATTGCCCACACCTGAAAATATCATGCCTGCCTATCTGTACTTGATGGGCGATGACAGTTTGCATATGAATGGTCAAAGTATTGATGCACAAGACTAAAATCGTTCATTTAAAAGGAAGCTTCGGCTTCCTTTTTTATGCATCAAACTTTGGCTTTGTGTTCATATAGAATGTTTTAGACTTTGGCAGCGCTTGTCTTTTCCCAATTTTTGCGGATACTGATGTCCAATTCTATTTGCTAAGAGCATACCATGACGGACTTGAGCAACATCACCGTACAACCCACTGAAGATGGGATGGTGAGTCTATTGATTGACCAACAACCGATTTCAGAAAAATATGGAATGAAGTTTGAAGCCAGTATTGTCAAAGAACTGCAAGCACTGGAAAATGGTGCGACTCTGAAACTCTTTGATCAGTTTGTTTTTGCCCATACCGACTTAAACTTTGAACATAGCTACCACTATGTCACCGTGATTGCAAAAAACGACGACCAATATCAAACGAAGAAAAATTTTGTTTATAGGATTAAAATTGAAGGTCAGCCCGACATTGAGCATGCCATTCGTAAAAATGGTGAAGCAATGACCGCAGCCGATGTACATGAATTTATCCAAGCCCATGTACAGAAGTCGTTGAGTGATTATACCGACCTCAACTACGCTTATTAGGCCGAACCAGCCAAGTTGCATTTTTAACTTGGCTCTTCCTCTACTTTAAATCGTATTTTTAAATTATTTTAATAAAAATATTCGGTTTTTAAGATTCAAATTTCCTATTTATCATTCTGATTTATCAAGAATTGAAAATAAGGATGCAGCATGACTGATGTACAACGTAAACATGACACCATTCGTCATATCCACAATCTACAACTGCCTGAAAGCTTAATTTCGGCTTTGGATGATGCAGTTCAAGCCGAATCCGTTGTAAACGCGATTTTTTCATTGCAAAATCTGACCAAGCAATGGTATTAAATAATCGCCTTTGCTTTCTTTAACAAGGTCAAGCGATGCAATACCACAATGCAGAAAAACAGAAATATTTGACCGATTACTTTAGACTTTGAATCAATTGGTGATTTAATTAACGGTCAAAATTAGGCATAATCTTCTTAATATCTCTGCATTTGTTAATAAATGCCCAATTTATCTTCACAGTTTCTCTGCATTTTTTTCGTACATTATAGGAAAGAGTGAAATTACCCTAATGAGGATTCAACATGAAAAAGATTTTGACAGTATTGGCAATCTCTTTCAGTGCTTTGATGGCAAGTAGTTTCAGTACTGCTGCCCCTCAGTTTGACAACGACCATCCACGCTTTGGCAATGAATCACGTGGTCGAGACTTTCGTGGTTCAGATGACGATGATCAACAAGACCGTCGACGTATGCGTGAAGAACGGGGTGTCAAACGTTTGCAACAGCATAAATGGCAACAAGGTTATGTGATGCCACAGCATTACCGTGGTAATGGTTATAAGGTCGAATACAAAGAGCATAATCTCCCTAAACCAAACCGTAACCAACAATGGTACAAAATTAATAATGACTACATCTTAGTCGATGCGGATAGCAACAATATTTTGCGTATCATGGGACTTTAATCTCCTCGTTGATCTTGCACCGTAAATCCACTATTTAAACCTGAATCATCATATTTTTATTCGCTTTCACACAATTTTAGACTAGGGTCTAGAGATGATAGTGAAGCGGAGTATAAAAGATGTTTTTCAGGTTTTTTTATGTCTAAAACCCTGTAATGGACAATATTTCAAAGAAATAACAATCTCCTCAGTCTCTTCATACATTTCACAATTCACCTAAATAGCCCTCACGCTTTCTCTAGAGTTGTTCGCTAATTTTGAATCATCGAAACAAGATAAATACTGGATGAAAGCAATGAAAAAAATTCTGACTGTAATCACCCTCTCTTTAGGTGCACTCATAACAACATCTGCCATGGCAGCACCTCAGGATTATAATCGCTCTCATGATCATGACTCGCGTTGGGATCAACGTAATGACCACCGCTCTAATACAAACGACCGCTATAAAAACAGCCGTGTCAACCCGAGCCGAGACTGGCGCTCAGGTCAATATCTTCCCCGAAGTTATGATTCATCACGTTATCATGTCAGTAACCGCGAAGCGCGTCGCCTACCCAACACAGGGCGTTACCAACAGTGGTACAAAATCAATGGCGACTATATCCTCGTCAATGAGCGTAATAACCGTATTCTCCGCATTATTAACTAATCAGCCATTCATTTCGGCAAGCCAATCAAACACCTGATCTTTGCATCAGGTGTTTTTCTATTTAAGACTTCCCCTTCTGCATTTTTTGATTAAAATCATGCTAAGCAGTTCATTTTGAGACAGGCATGCACGCAAATTCCATCGAAACACATCACAGTACAACTTTGCAGTATGTGCATTGGTTTCGACATTCTGCGCCTTATATCAATGCTCACCGCAATAAAACCTTTGTAATCATGTTTGATGGTGAAGCCGTTCAGCATGATAACTTTCAACATATTATTCACGATATTGCCTTACTGCATTCACTCGGGATTCGTCTGATCTTGGTGCATGGCGCACGTCCGCAAATTAACCACAATCTAAAACAAAGCCAGCTACAGACACCATTTCATCAACATCGCCGCGTGACCACGCGAGAATCCCTAAGTTGCGTGATGAACGCGGTAGGCTCAATTCGTTTGCAAATTGAAGCCTTACTGTCGATGGGGTTGGCCAACTCACCGATGTATGGTGCACGCATTGATGTGGTTTCAGGGAATTTTGTTACAGCCAAGCCCTATGGCATTCGCGATGGGGTCGATTTTCAGTTAACAGGTGAAGTCCGTACGGTCGATACCGATGCCATTCAACGCCATTTGGATAACCACAATATTGTGCTACTCGGGCCAACTGGCTACTCCACCACAGGCGAAGTATTCAACCTGCTGGCAGAAGAAGTGGCAACCCGTACGGCGATTCATCTTAAAGCAGACAAGTTGATTTTCTTGGGCAAGCAACATGGTCTGCTCAATGAACATGGTCAGTTGCAACGCGAAATTTCTCCACACAAACTCGATGCACAAATTGAGAAATATCAAGACTCTAATCCAGACATTGCCTTACATTTACGTGGTGCCAAAAAGGCCTCGACGCATGGCGTACATCGGGTCCATCTCATTTCCTATGCTTATGATGGTGCCTTGGTTGAAGAGCTCTTCACGCGGGATGGCTCAGGCACCATGATTACCGATGCCCATTATGAAGAAGTCCGTATGGCCAACATTCAGGATGTCGGCGGGCTGATTAACCTATTACGTCCGCTTGAAGAAGAAGGTATCTTGGTGTATCGCTCACGTGAACGTCTCGAAAACGAAATTGATCAATTTGCCGTGATTGAACGTGATGGCATGATCTTGGCCTGTGCTGCCCTCTACCCACTACCAGCGGCGGAAGGTGAAATACACAGTGCTGAAATTGCGTGTGTTGCAGTCGATCCGAGTTATCGCAAATCTAATCGCGGCAGCCAAATTTTGCATTATCTCGAAGGTAAAGCCCGCAGTATGGGGATTCAGCAGTTGTTTGTACTGACCACACGTACTGCACATTGGTTCTTAGAACATGGCTTTGAAACGGCCAATGTCGATGAACTTCCCAATGCCCGCCAAGCCTTATACAACTATCAGCGCAACTCACTGGTCTTTAAAAAGCCACTTTAAGTGGCTTTTGCAGGATTATGGATATCTTTATTTCTCATATCTTTATCGAGAAAATACCACCCCAATCGCTCAAGTCCATATAGCGTGAAAGACTAAGCTTATTCAAAAAATAAAAATGCGTTTTAAATAATAAATATCAATAAGTTAATCTTAATAAAATTTATATTTTATGTTTTTTATATTGCTCATTTTCACATAAGTTTTGCACTTTTGTTTTTATCTTTTTTTTTCATGTCTAAAGCCTGATTTCTTATTTTTTCTGAAAAGAAAAGCCCTTTAGCGTATGTGTTCACCAACTCACCACTTTATTTATTTGGAGTTAAGAAACACATGAGCACCTCTCAAGCAAAGTTCTGGATCAAAACAAGCGTTCTTGCTGCAACAGTCGCGGGTGCCATGATGTTATCTGGATGTGGAAAAAAAGAGGCTGAAACCGTCACACTGAATATTGGCTTTCAAAAATATGGCATTTTGCCAATCGTCAAAGAGCGAGGCACTTTAGAAACGGCGCTTAAAGCACAAAATGTCCAAGTCAAATGGGTTGAGTTTCCCGCAGGTCCACAGCTCCTCGAAGGTTTAAATGTCGGCAGTGTGGTCTTTGGTGAAGCAGGTGAAGCCCCTCCAATTTTCGCTCAAGCCGCGAACGCTAACTTGGTTTATATTGCCAACCAACCAGCAGCACCCAAAGCAGAAGCACTGATCGTACAAAAAGATTCGAAAATTCAAAGCATTCAAGACCTAAAAGGTAAGCGGATCGCACTCAACAAAGGTTCAAATGTGCATTACCTGCTACTTAAAGTATTAGAAGCGAATAACCTCAAACTTTCTGATATTGAAGCAGTGTATCTACCCCCATCAGATGCACGTGCTGCGTTTGAACGAGGTGCAGTCGATGCATGGGTCATTTGGGATCCCTTCTTTGCGGCCGCTGAACATCAAATTTCGGCACGTGTGATTGCTACTGGAGAAAACTTGGTGAGTAATCATCAGTTCTATTTGGCCGATCGTAAGTTTGCGGAAGCTCACCCAGAAGTCTTAAAAACAGTCGTGAAAGAATTAAATACCACAACACAGTGGGTTAAACAAAATCAACAACAAGCTGCCCAATTGCTAGAAAAACCAACGGGCTTGTCTTTAGACATTTTACAAAGCTCGATTGGTCGTATGGGCTTTGGCGTTCAACCCATTTCAGCCGAAGTCGCAAAAAAACAGCAGTACGTTGCCGATGCTTTCTATCAACAAAAACTCATTCCAAACAAGCTGAATATTGACGCTGCCATTATTAAATAAAAATATAGAGATCATTATGAAAACACTGAAAACAGTTTCTAGTATTGGCATCGTCAGCTTGAGTCTTGGACTCGGGGCATGCCAAAAGCAAGACACAGCAGCACCGAACACGCCAGAAAAACAGGCAGCAGCTCCAGTTAAAACACTGTCGATTGGCTACCAAAAGTCGTCTTTGAACCTATTGGTCGCGCGTGAGCAAAAGTTATTTGAGCAGCAATTTCCTCAAGCCAAAATTGAATGGAAAGAATTTCCTGCTGGTCCACAAATGTTAGAAGCATTATCCGTTGGTGCTGTCGATTTTGGTGCTGTGGGCAATACCCCACCGATCTTTGCCCAAGCTGCTGACAAAGCACTCAGTTATGTCGGCTACGAACAAGTACCCGCTAACTCTCAAGCCCTGTTAATTCCTAAAAATAGTAGCATTGGTTCAATTCAAGCCTTAAAAGGCAAACGCATTGCCGTTCAGCGTGGCTCAAGCGCGCATGAGTTGTTGGCGAAAATCTTACAAAAAGCAGGACTCAGCTGGCAGGACATTCAACCAATTTGGCTCCCCCCTGCGGATGCACGTGCCGCGTTTGATAAACAATCCATTGATGCATGGGCCATTTGGGAACCCTACCTCAGTGCAGCAGAACAAGATGCACATGCCAAAGTTTTGATTGATGGCACAGCATTTCCACAAACCTATTCTTTTTATATTGGCAATCCAAAATTTATTCAGGCCTATCCTGAAGCGACTGCTCAATTCATCCACGGCTTGAATCAGGCCGATCAATGGGTGCTGAAAAACCAAGTACAAGCACTTTCGGTCTATACCCAAAGTACGGGTTTACAGCCCTCTATTGCTCAACGGGTCATCGACAAACGTCTGAAACCTTCTCCGATTCAAACCCTGACGCCTGAAGTGGTACAAGCCCAACAACAGATTGCCGATTTGTTCCAACAAGTCCAGCTCATTCCGAAACACATTCAAGTTCAAAGTACCGTTTGGGTTGCACCGAGCAAACCTTAAACGACTCTATCTAAGGATTTTTAAAAATGAAAATTTTCTGGTTTATCCCAACTCACGGTGACAGTCGCTACTTAGGTACCAGCAAAGGTGCTCGTCAAGTGGACCATGCTTATATGAAACAGATTGCGGTTGCCGTGGATAATTTAGGTTATGAAGGTGTACTGATTCCAACGGGTCGTTCATGTGAAGATCCATGGTTGACCGCAGCCAGTCTGATTGATGCCACAAAAAAATTAAAATTCTTGGTTGCATTACGTCCAGGCGTGACCACGCCGGCACTGGCTGCACGGATGGCAGCCACCTTTGACCGTCTCTCCAATGGTCGGGTTTTATTGAACTTGGTGACAGGTGGCGATGAAAAAGAACTGCAAGGCGATGGTGTTTATGAAGACCACTCGACTCGCTATAAAACCGCCAATGAATACGTCAAGATTTGGCGTGAGATTTTAACCCGCTCCCATACAGGTGAAAGCTTTACCTTTCACGGCGAACGTCTAAACGTAGATGATGCCAAACTGCTGTATCCGCCTGTACAACAACCCTACCCTCCACTTTGGTTTGGCGGTTCATCGGATGATGCCATCGAGTTGGCGACGGATCAGGTTGACACGTATCTGACATGGGGAGAACCTCCTGCGGCAGTCAAAGCAAAAATTGACACTGTACGTGCCAAAGCCGAGGCCAAAGGCCGTACGCTCAACTATGGTATCCGTCTGCATGTGATTGTACGTGAAACCAATGAACAAGCATGGCAAGCGGCAGAAGAGCTCATTCAATATGTCGATGATGCCACCATTGCTGCAGCACAGGCAAAATTTAAGAGCATGGACTCGGTCGGCCAACGTCGCATGGCCGAACTACACAATGGTGACCGCAGTAAACTTGAAGTATCTCCCAACCTTTGGGCTGGTGTAGGACTGGTTCGTGGGGGTGCAGGTACGGCATTGGTCGGTGACCCTGAAACAGTTGCAGCGCGTATTCAAGAATATGCTGACTTGGGCATCAGTACCTTTATTTTCTCAGGCTATCCACATCTTGAAGAGTCGATTCGTTTTGCCGAGTTAGTGTTCCCACTCCTGCCACTTGAAACTCAAGCAAAGTTAGCACAACCAAATTTAACAGGTCCCTTTGGTGAGATTGTGGCAAACAACTACACACCTGATGAAAACAAAAAAACAAAAGCGATTCAGGAGCCTGCCTAATGTCCAAAATCGTTTCAGTGCAAACCCTCCAGCAGGAAAAGGTTTCACGTGGAACCCAGTTGGGGCAGCTATTGCTGCCTTGGCTCTTTCCTATCGGCTTAATTGTGCTTTGGCAAATTGCTTCTAGCACAGGACTCTTAGAAAGTCGCATTTTACCTGCACCTACTGCAGTAGTTAGCGCTTTCTGGCACCTGCTACTGAGTGGTGAACTATGGAAGCATGTGCAAGTCAGTGCAGGCCGTGCCTTACTCGGCTTATTGGTGGGTGGCGGTTTAGGGCTATTTCTGGGTTTGTTAAATGGTTCATCGAAAATGGCGTCCACCCTGCTCGACACCACTCTACAGATGATCCGAAATATTCCCGCACTGGCACTTATTCCATTGGTGATTTTGTGGTTCGGGATTGATGAAAGCGCCAAGCTGTTCTTGGTTGCGGTCGGGGTGTTTTTCCCCATTTACATCAACACCTATCACGGCATACGTTCAGTAGATCCGCAACTGATTGAAATGGGGAAAAGCTATGGCTTGACCCGTTGGCAACTGTATAAAGAAATTATTTTACCCGGCGCGATGCCCTCTATTTTGGTTGGTCTGCGCTTTTCACTGGGTTTGGTGTGGGTGTTATTGATCGTTGCCGAAACCATTTCTGCACAAGCGGGCATTGGTTATATGACCATGAATGCACGTGAATTTTTACAAACTGACATCGTCTTGGTGGGGATTTTACTGTATGCCCTACTTGGAAAACTGGCTGATGTACTGGCCGTCACATTAGAAAAATACCTGCTGCGTTGGCATGCAGGATACCAAAAATAAGGAGTCTGAGATGACTGATTTAAGCCTTGGTCGCCATGCCACTATTACATCGCAGCCAAATCATAATCAAGACATTAACCCTCAAGCGGTGCTTGGGGCCGAAATTATTATTGAACAACTGCATAAGTTTTATGGTTCAGTTAAAGTTCTTGAAGACTTAGACCTGCATATTCAGCCAGGTGAGTTTTTAGCCATTGTCGGACGTAGTGGTTGTGGTAAAAGTACGCTACTGCGTCTGATTGCCAACTTAGAACAACAAAGCTATGGTGAAATTAAGTTTAAATCCGCGCGACACCTCCGCGAAGGGATTACCGCAGACGATATACGGGTCATGTTTCAAGATCCACGTTTACTGCCATGGCGCTCTATAGAAAAAAATGTGCAACTGGGCTTAGCCAAAGAACAACATGCCAATGCCTCTAGTCTGTTGGAAAAAGTCGGGCTTAAAGACAAAGCGGGGCTTTGGCCTTCGCAGCTCTCTGGGGGACAACGCCAACGCACTGCCTTAGCACGGGCTTTATCCCATAAGCCACGGATTTTACTGTTGGATGAACCTTTAGGTGCATTGGATGCCCTCACTCGCTTGGACATGCAGAATTTGATTGAAAAATTATGGACGGAACAAGGTTTTACCGCCATCTTAGTTACGCATGATGTCAGCGAAGCCGTTCAACTGGCAGATCGAATTATTTTGTTAGACCGTGGTCATATTGCCAAAGAGTTTCAAGTCAACCTACCCCGTCCCCGGGTCAAAGATGTCGCTTTTAACTCACTTGAACAGCAAGTATTAAATGCCGTTCTGGCCACCTAACTTTATTCAATATCCTTAGCATGGCGCTAAGGATCTTTTTGCACAGGCGTGAAAATATGAGACGCTCATGTATTTCAAACACTTACATATTTAAAAAGTGAAATTTCACGTTATTTTTACAAAACACCCCTGAAAAAAATCTATTCTTTCGTGTCTGTGATACAAAATAGTTTTTACATAATGATATTTTATTGGACAAGTTTTAGAATTTATCGCAATTTATTAGTCAATCTACAGAATAAATGATCATTATTCAAAAAATTAAATTTCCACTTTGTGCACAAGTCTGATGATTTGCCGTACAATTTGTCCTTCCCCCTTTTTATTGTTTTTTAAATTAGCGAATGGAACAGAAAAAGAGTACTCAAAAACGCCACCAGCTGCTGAATGCTGCACTAGATGTCTTTTCACTCTATGGTTTTAATGGAGCGAGTTTAGATGAGATCGCACAGATTGCTGAGATGCACAAATCGAATATTTTCTATTACTATGAAAATAAAGAAGCTTTGTACGTTGAAGTTTTAACGACGGTTCTGCAAAAGTGGTTAGCGCCACTGCAAATGCTAGAAGCGGACTTAGAGCCAGAAGAAGCGATCACCAACTACTTATTGCAAAAGATTGAGGTTTCTCGGACTCAACCTAAAGCCTCACGCTTATTTGCGCTAGAAGTCATTCAAGGTGCTCCACATATTCTGGAAATCCTCAAAGGGCCTCTAAAGAAATTGGTCAAACGTAAAGCTAAAGTGATTAGCAATTGGCAAGAACAAGGCAAAATTTCAAAAGCAATTGATCCTGAATTGCTCATTTTGAATATTTGGGCTTTGACACAAAACTATGCTGACTTTGCCACACAAATGGAAATGGTGACAGGTAAAACCCTACGTAACCGTAGTATGCAACAGCGTGTAATTCAACACACTGTACATATGATGTTATATGGTGTGATCCCAAGAACTCCGTCTGACTTATTCAAACCTGAATAGTTTTGGCATACGACCATAGCACTCTATGGTCGCCAAATTTAAAAAGACAAAATCAAAGCCTCAGATACTTTCAAATAATCTCAATAATTTCTGAGCGCCCAATAGTAGATTGTCTTCCCAATCCAAATGAGCAGTGTCGTTAGCTCCATCTGAAATATATTTAACTGAAATCAGACGTACATCGAGCTTTTTACAAACCTTTGCCAAGGCATAACCTTCCATATCCACCAAGTCGCACGCGACTTTGGGTGTTCCTGTTTCAAAGCTATCGCCAGTCCCACAGATACCTGTGCGTAACTGCTGAAAAAAAGGCTCCAAATGAATTTCAGCGGGGTCCATGCTGTCAAATGGTGTAAAGCCGACCGCAAAACCGAGTGGTGAAACATCCATATCACGCTGTACAAATTGAGAAACTTCGATCAGCTCATGCTGATCAAAATAACTACTGCCTGCGGTACCTAAATTAATCAGGGTTTTACAACCTGTTTTTTGAATCACTTCAAATGCTTTATAGGCCGCGTTGACTTTACCCACACCACTGTAATGAACTTCAATCCCTGCTTGTTCAAATAATCCTTTGGATTCATTCGGCAAAGCCATGATCAGTGCAACATCTGACATAACATACTCAAATAACAGACTTCATTCAGCCCATTAGAAAGCAAATCTATCCGAAAGAAAAGTAGTTTAAACACCACGACCCAAAATCGTATCTAGCATTTTGATCTAAGTAAAAAATAGCATTTTCACTGACTTTAATGCTGTTCCAAATAGGCTTTTAAACAGGGTGAAAAAAACAAATGACCTTGATAAAAACCATGCGCGGTTTTGCTTGCAACTAAACACCAAAGTATCAGCAGAATGGCAGCAAAGGCATAGCCAACAGCGTAGAGGAAAGCTAAATTCAATTGCTGCGCTAAATTAAGAATTGCGAGGGTGTACACGCCCAACGGAAATGTCAGTCCCCACCAGCCGAGGTTAAAAGGTAATTCCTGTTTGGCATGGTGTAAAGTGGTCATCACAGCAATGCCTAACCACCATAACCCAAAACCGAGCAGAATGAGACTACCGAAAATTCCTGCATATTGAAAAAGCTGGCCCATTTCAACCAAATCTATGCTCACCAAAACTGTCGGTGCTTGCTGTCCTAAAATCAATAAAGCCAAAGCCCCCGTACCGATTGGCCCCAAAGCCAACCAACTGCTGACTGCCAGCTCTTTTTCGGGTAGTTTATGTAAGACTAAACGCAACATTAAAATCGTTAAAATAGCAAAAGCAGGTAAAACAGAAATACCCCAAAGGACATAGCTAGCCAATAAAATCGCAACAGCATGACCATCTGTTGGCAAATGCCCCAGCAATAGACCGCCACTGCTGGCTGCAACCTCACAGGCCACGATCGGCAACAACCAAACTGCTGTCATATTGCTCAAACTATGTTGCTGACGCTGATACATGACAAAAGGAACACCCCATGCCACCAATAGTGCAAGGAGCACGTCTACGTACCAAAGGCTCTTAGCGACATGAACCGCAATATCTCCATAAATCGGCTGCCCATACTTTAAACAGCCATTGAGGATGGTGGCCAGCGCCATCGGTATCGTACCTAAAAATAGGCTCATCATCGGATGCTGAAAAATCTGTTTAGCTTCATGCGGATAAAATACCCAACGCAGTCCATAAAGCACAGTAAAAAGTACAAAAAGCGCAATATTGAGACACCAAAGCGTTGTGCCGAACGACCATGTGAATGACTTTAAAATCGGAAACTCTGATACAATAAGCGCCACCACACCTGTTCCCATACTGACAGTAAACCAGTTGGGGGTAAATTGACGGATCAGATTTTGCCGCTGTCCAAGTTGTGTAAATGGTTTTTGCATGAGTTGGTCCTCATTAGAAACTACATTTATACTAACCAAAACTATAAATAAGAAAAATTGATTAATTTACATTAAATAAATCAATTAAAATGATATATGTGAACTTTCTACGAAATTTTGCATTGTCAAAAAACAACCACAAGACGAATGCCCAAGAATATGGCAATATATAAGCCGTTATTTATTCTAAGCACTTGATTTGCCCATGAAGCTGCTCCGTCTACATGCTTTGCCCTCACACTCTGAATTAGAAAAAACCGTTGTCACCATCGGTAATTTTGACGGGGTGCATTTGGGTCATCAAGCCATGATTCATCAGCTCAAAGCCGTTGCAAAACAACACAACCTAAAAACAGTGGTGATGATTTTTGAACCTCAACCACTTGAATTTTTTAAAGCTTATGATGCTCCACCGAGGATTTCATCCTTACGTGAAAAAGTCGAATATTTAACTGAGCTAGGTGTGGACTATATTGCAGTTGCTAAATTTGACAATAGCTTCCGGAGTTTAAGTGCCGAAGCATTTGCCGATATTTTAAAAGACAAACTCAATGCCCAAAGTTTGGTTTTAGGCGATGATTTCCACTTTGGTAAAAATCGCCAAGGCAATAGTGAATTTCTTAAAAATTATGGTTTTCAAGTGCATAATCTTGAAACCGTCCTCGCAGAAGGTGAACGCGTCAGTTCAACCCGGATTCGCCAAACTCTTGCAGCAGGGGATTTGGCACTCGCAGCACAATTATTAGGCCGACCTTATAGCATTACAGGTCGAGTGCAGTATGGCGACCAAATTGGTCGAACCCTAGATTTTCCAACCATTAATGTGCGTTTAAACCGTCACAAACCTTGTTTAAACGGCATTTATGGTGTCGATGTGATTTGTGAAACCACATCTCTACGCGACAAAGTCAAAGCAGACCAACCTGAACGGTTGGGCATTGCTGGATATGAACCTTCTGCACTTTTTGGCGCAGGTCATGTTGGAACACGGCCAGCCATTCAGCAAGATCATCCTGAATGGCGATTAGAAGTACATTTCCCTGATGTTTCTGCTAATCTGTATGGCTTATTAATGCGGGTCACCTTCTTAAACTATTTACATGGTGAAAAGAATTACCCTTCGCTGGAAGCACTAAAAGCAGGAATTGATGATGATGTGGTGAAACTGCTTGAGTTTCGTCAAAACACCCCAACATTTCCCTTTTAAATACCCAATCAATTTTATGTAAAACGCGTCAGTCTAAAAGCTGATTAAATTGGAAGAAAACTTGCATGAGCGACAAGCAAACTACTGAAAATGCAGTGGATTATAAAGCCACACTTAACCTCCCAGGTACCGATTTTGCCATGAAAGCAAATCTTGCGGTGCGTGAAGCAAAATGG
>NZ_DKIK01000138.1:0-8327 GCF_002454215.1 Acinetobacter sp. UBA6720 | reverse complement strand
AAAAAAAGCCCGCATAAAGCGGACTTTTTCAATAACTTTCAAAGATTAAGCAGATTTTTTCGCTTGTGCATTTTTACGGATCGTAATCATGATCAATTGCACTGCTGCAGGTGTTACCCCTGGAATACGATTTGCTTGAGCTAATGTTTCAGGACGCACATCTTTCAATTTTAAAGTAATTTCACGAGATAAGCCTGAAACGACATCATAATTAAAATCGGCAGGAATTTTAGTTTCTTCCAAACGCTTCATTTGTGCAACGTCTTCATGCTGACGGTTAATATAACCTGCGTATTTCACCGCGATTTCAATTTGATCACCCACTTGTGCAGACACTTCTGAACCTGTGAGTTCTGCAATTTGAGCAAACGAAATATTCGGGCGTTTTAACAAATCAATCGCTGAGCACTCTTTCGATAAATCTGCACCTGTCATTTCGACAAACTTTTTGCCCATCGGGTTGTTTGGTGCCGCCCAAAGGTGTTGTAAACGGCCTGTTTCCAACTCAACTGCTTCCATTTTTTCACAGTAAGCAGCCCAACGCTCGTCATCTACCAAGCCCATTTCACGACCCACTGGAGTTAAACGTTGATCCGCATTGTCTTCACGTAACATCAAACGATATTCGGCACGTGAAGTAAACATACGGTATGGTTCTTTCGTGCCTAGCGTAATCAAGTCATCCACCAACACACCCATATAGGCTTCATCACGTTTTGGTGTCCACTGCTCTTGATCCCACGCACGACGTGCAGCATTTAAGCCTGCAAGCAAGCCTTGCGCACCCGCTTCTTCATAACCCGTTGTACCATTAATCTGACCCGCAAAGTACAAGTTATTGATGGCTTTGGTTTCTAAAGTAAACTTTAACGCTTGTGGGTTGAAGTAATCGTACTCGATGGCATAGCCCGGACGTAAAATGTGCGCATTTTCCATCCCGCGAATTGAACGAACCAACTCAAACTGCACATCAAATGGCAATGAAGTTGAAATACCATTTGGATAAAGCTCATGTGTATCTAGGCCTTCAGGCTCTAAGAATACTTGGTGTGAGTCTTTATCAGCAAAGCGGTGAATTTTGTCTTCAATAGATGGACAGTAACGTGGACCCACGCCTTCAATAACACCAGTATACATCGGTGAACGATCTAAACCGCCACGGATGATGTCATGGGTTTTTTCATTGGTGTGTGTGATATAACAATTCACTTGTTCAGGGTGCATAGATGCATCACCCATGAAAGACATGGTCGGTGATGGGAAATCACCTGGCTGCGGAATCATCACAGAAAAATCAACTGAACGCGCATCAATACGTGGTGGCGTACCTGTCTTTAAACGTCCCACTGGCAAATTCAATTCACGTAAACGGTGAGCCAATGAAATTGAAGGTGGATCGCCTGCACGGCCACCGCTTGATTTTTCAAGCCCTACGTGAATTACACCCCCCAAGAAGGTTCCTGCTGTGAGTACCACTGTTTTCGCATCAAAGCGAATCCCCATTTGGGTCACAACACCTTTTACGGTATCACCATCAACAATCAGGTCATCTGCCGCTTGTTGGAAAATATCGAGATTGGCTTGGTTTTCTAAGGTGTCACGAATTGCAGCTTTATAACGAATACGGTCTGCCTGTGCACGCGTTGCACGAACGGCTGCACCTTTACGTGAGTTTAGGATGCGGAACTGAATCCCCCCTTTGTCGGCAGCCAATGCCATTGCACCGCCCAAGGCATCAATCTCACGTACTAAATGCGATTTACCAATACCACCAATCGCTGGATTACAGCTCATCTGCCCTAAAGTCTCAATATTGTGAGTTAAGAGTAAAGTCTGTCGCCCCATACGTGCCGCAGCCAATGCTGCTTCTGTACCTGCGTGACCGCCGCCGATAACAATGACATCGTAAACTTTAGGATAATGCATAGTGGTAAGGAGATTAAAAAATGATAACGAAAGATTATAGCAAATTTTCAATTGTAAGTTGACTGCTTCCGTAGAATTTATTGTATATGCCATCAACGTATTAGACCGTTCAAAGCTAATTTTATGTAAGTTGACTTGCAGTACAATAGCAAAAAATCAACAAATGAATCGTTTTGTTACCTGAAAAGCCTTGTATTAATTTGATCATTTTTTATTCTATAAATTGATCATACAACAACCAAAGGTAAACATTATGAATAAGAAGATTCTTTTTTCATCCATTCTCTGCGGTTTATTCTTTTCACCTTTCGTATCTGCCAATGACAAGGTCGAAAAAGTTTATGATAGCCAACGCTATCAACAAGTATGTAAAGGTAAATCTCAAGGAACAGCCGTCAGTTTTGCTTACCGTGGCATTATTTGGAATGGTACTTGTGAACCTCAATTTTTCCCGAGCTCAAAAAACGCCAACATTCATGGTGATGAGGCTGAATTAACCAGCATCTGCCACGGTGATCCTAAAGCAATGTCCATTAATATTGAAGGTAAAGAAATTAAAGGTAAATGTGCACTCGGATTTAGCGCACCAAAACCTAAAATGTAGATTAAGCCACTAAAATCAAGTTGTTTCACTAGGGTAAAAAATCGTCTTTTTTACCCTTTTTTTGCGTCTTGTAAATTATTGGATTCGGTATACACTCAAGCAAAGATGAAAAATAAAAACCAATAAAAAAGGGATTCCATGGATTCGGAATTATTTACTGTTTTTTTGCCTTTGACCTTGGCATTGATGATGATGGGATTGGGTTTACACCTACGACCCGTCGATTTTTATCGCCTCGCACAATACCCCAAAGTGATTTTTATTGCCTTATTTTCACAGTTAGTGCTACTGGTGGGCATTGCATTTCTCATTTGTAATTTTTTAAATTTATCTCCTATTTTTTCTATTGGCTTAATGCTTGTTGCAGCGTCACCCGGTGGACCAACATCAACTATCATGACCTATTTATTTAAAGGAGATATTGCACTCAATATCACCTTAACTGCGGCAAACTCAGTCATCGCGACATTTACCCTGCCGTTTATTCTTAATCTCTCCATGATATATTTTTTGCAAACAGCCCAACCCATTGATATACCTGCAACAAAAATCGCAAAAGTCTTTTTCCTGACTTTAGTTCCAGTCAGTACTGGGATGTGTTTACGTTATTTTCTTCCAAAATTTGCCATACGACTGCACCACCCTATGCGAATATTATCGCTTAGCTGCTTATTTTTTATTTTTTTCATTGCTTTATATCTAGAACGACACAATCTGATTCAATATATTTTTGAAGTTGGACCAGCAATTGCGTTATTTTGTTTCAGTAGCATGTTCATTGGTTTTTTTATACCTCACATTGCCAATATTACAGAAAAACAAGCATTAACCTGCTCATTTGAGATCACCATTCATAATACAGCGCTTGCGATTACTGTTGCACTGTCAGTATTGGGTAATACAGCCATGGCAATTCCTGCGGGAATTTATTCTATTTTCATGTTTGTTTTTGCCACCCTCTTTGGCTTATTGGTATCACAAAAAAAAGACCGTTTATTTTTCAAAAGGCAAAACTTAATAGACTAATTTCACAGCCGTTATTAATAATGATTTTAAGGAGAAAATAAGCGAATGGATTCTAGTATTATTACCATTTTTTTACCTATTGCACTTGCTATTGTTATGGCAGGTTTAGGTTTAGAGTTAACCCCAAATGACTTTAAGCGAGTCAGCAAACATCCTAAGGCTGTTCTTTTGGCATTGTTCTGTCAGCTCGTCATTTTGACCAGTATCGCGTTTGTCATTTGTAAAGTTTTGACATTACCACCATTACTCGCAGTTGGACTCATGCTACTCGCAGCTTCTCCAGGTGGACCAACAGCAAACTTATTTAGCTATTTATATAAAGGAGACATTGCTCTCAATATCACCCTCACCGCAGTTAACTCAATTATTGCTGCATTCACCTTACCTTTAATTGTCAACTTTGCAATTCAACATTTTATGAATGATGGTCAACATGTGGGCTTACAGTTCTCTAAAGTCATACAAGTCTTTCTTATCATTATTATCCCCGTGTGCTTAGGGATGCTGGTTCGGTATTTCAGACCTGAACTCGCCGATAAACTAAATAAACCCGTTCGAATATTTGCTGTAGTATTTTTAATCATCATCATTATTGGCGCGGTGGCTAAAGAGCGAAGCAATATCATGCAATATATTGGTGATGTAGGCCTAGCTACTGTTCTGTTCTGCATCTGTAGTTTAGTTATCGGTTATTTTGTTCCTCGTCTTTTTGGTATCAGTAGTACTCAAGCACGTGCTTGTGCCTTTGAAATTGGTATTCATAACAGTACTCTTGCCATGACGATTGCACTGACGGTAATGGCGAGTACGACCATTGCAATGCCCGCAGCTGTTTATTCTATATTTATGTATATCTTTGCTGCTATCTTTGGAACATTGCTCAACCGTTATGCTCCTTCCGTTCAACCCAGTATAGAACAAGCCCCAAATTAATGTTGTGCATAAGGATGCTTCGGCATCCTTTTTTATTTTGAGGAATGCTGTCGAACTGCGCACCGTTCCGCTACAATATTTATTTATACATAAATATTAGGTTATTCCTGTGAAGTGGTTACAAATTCATATTACGGTTGATCAAGCGCAAGTCGATTTTACTGAAACCCTTTTAGAATCGTTGGGTGCAGTCAGTGTCACATTAGATGATGCAGAAAACCAAGACTTACTTGAACCACTTCCTGGTGAAACACCACTTTGGAATAAAGTTATTGTAACGGGTATATATGCGCAAGAAGACGACGAAGAAATTGATGTAAACGCATTAGAAACTTTTATTCGTACTCAAATGCCTGATGCACCGATGCGTAGCGAATTTCTTGAAGATCAAGAATGGGAACGCACATGGATGGATGCCTACGAACCAATTCAAATTGCTGACAAGTACTGGATCGTTCCTGAATGGATGGACGCACCAGAGCCTGATGCGGTCAACATTAAACTCGATCCAGGTTTAGCGTTTGGTACAGGTAACCATGCCTCTACATTCCTTTGCCTTCAATGGCTAGGTAAAACCGATGTTAAAGACAAAATCGTGATCGACTACGGCTGTGGTTCAGGTATTTTGGGTGTTGCCGCTTTATTGTTAGGTGCAAAGAAAGTCTACGCAACCGATATTGATCCGCAAGCTGTTTTAGCTACGGAACAAAATGCACTATTGAATGGTGTTTCTGAAAACCTATATGTCGGCTTACCAGATGAGTTCAATTTAGAGCTAGCTGACCAAAAAGCAGATGTTTTTGTTGCCAACATTTTAGCAGGGCCTCTCATGATGTTAGCGCCACAGTTCGCAACTTTAATTAAATCTGAGGGAGAGTTCGCACTTGCAGGTGTAATTGAAGAGCAAGTTTCTGATGTTTCTAGTGTTTATTCTGAATTTTTTGATATATTAGAGGTCGAAAAACGCGATGAAAACTGGTGCCGAATTTCGGGTAAACGCCACACCCTTTAAATGAACCACTAAAACACTATGAGCGACAAACAAACATCTTGCCCAAAATGCTTAACTATCTATAAAGTAAGTGTTGCACAACTGACCGTTGCACAAGGTATGGTTTGTTGCCCAAAGTGCTCAATGACCTTTAATGCCCTTTCACATTTGACGACGGGTCATGCGGTTAATGAGAATGAGGAAAAAGCGTCGAATTTGAATAACTATTTAGAGCCTTCAAATCCAGCGCTTTCATCCACTCATATCGACAGTATCCATTTTGATCTATCACAATCTGCTGCTCTTTCGATGACCACAGCGAACTTGCTCGATATTTTCAATTTGAAAATTGAACATTCCAACATTGATCTCAAAACCTATTTAAATAATTTAAATTACTTTAGTACCGATCCAATTGGTAACTATCCTGCGATGAACTTAGCTGAGCATAGTCCAGCTAAACCGCCAAAACGTCCCATGTATTATGTGCTTTGGGGAATGATCAATTTTGGTTTATTGGCACTATTGTGCTTTCAATATTTATGGTTTAACCCACATATCATTAATAACAGCCCAGCATTGGGTGCAACATATAACAAAGTTTGTCTTGTACTGAATTGTAGTAGCCTTCAGGAACGCTACAGCCTCATTAGTATTAATAAGTTAAAAGTTAAAAGTACAGGCTCACAGGAAACCCAGTTTTCAGGGGAGCTCATCAACTACCATGAAACGAGCTTACCTTTGCCGATCATCAAAGTGATCTTAAAAGAAGATGGTGAAATAGATTCAACTTATCAATTGCATTCCAATGACTATTTGATCGACAGTCTAGTTGGGATTAAGCGGATTCCTAAAAATAGTCCATTCAAATTCAAATTTAGCCTGCCAGTAAGCCGTAAAAGCTTCAATCATTACAGTTTAGAAATAGTCCAGCCCTAAAATTTAAAAAAAATGTAAAAAAAGTGAAAAAAAATGCAGTTTTCTTGCTCACTTTTTCTTAGACAATGGTATGATACGCGCCACGAAAGCTTAGTGCTGCAATCTCCTCAGTCTTTTAATACAAATAGAACATCAGCTAAAATACGCGTTATCCAAATATCGCGTATCGAGCAGATTTTTTTTGTTTAAAAAAGGTCAGTAACAAATATTTAACTATTGTTACGCTTATATTTCGACCAACTTGGCGATATTGTGGCATGCTAAATGTACAGTTTTAGAACTACTCGTTTTAGGATCTAAAACGAAGTTCATTTTAATTTTAGACCACTTTATATATGTCACTTTACCCAAGTGATATTTAGATTTTTCGGATTAATTCGCATGAATAGCAAATCTCCTATTTTTACTGCACAGTCTGATGTCGCTCTTCGTATTCACGTAGATCGCGCAGTTCGCCACTATTTTGCACAATTGCAAGGCGAGCAACCATCTCAGGTCTACGACATGGTGCTAGCAGAAATGGAGAAACCTCTTCTATCTGTAGTTTTAGAATATACCCGCGGTAACCAAACACGTGCTGCGGAGATTCTAGGTCTTAACCGTGGCACTTTGCGTAAAAAGTTGAAAGCTCACGGTTTAATGAGTGAATAAATGATAAAATGCTTGCGGCTTCCGCGGGCATTTTTTTTACCTGCTATTTTTGGCTTTTTTGTTTTAATTCTTGATAACTGTGACGAAGATCATGACCATTAAACGCGCTTTAATCTCTGTTTCCGATAAAACTGGCATTGTTGAGTTCGCTCAAAATCTTGTAGCTCTTGGGGTAGAAATTTTATCTACTGGCGGTACATATAAGTTGTTAAAAGACAACAATATCGCTGTAGTCGAAGTTTCAGAGCATACGGGTTTCCCAGAAATGATGGATGGTCGTGTAAAAACGCTACACCCGAAAATTCATGGTGGTATCTTAGCTCGTCGCGGTCTAGACGAAGCTGTGATGGCTGAACACAACATTGATGCGATTGATCTTGTGGTTGTGAACCTTTATCCATTTGCTGCAACTGTAGCTAAACCAAATTGCTCACTTGCAGATGCGATTGAAAATATCGACATTGGTGGCCCAACTATGGTTCGCGCTGCGGCAAAAAACCATGCATCTGTGGGGATTGTAGTTAATGCTACAGACTACGACACTGTTGTTGCTGAGCTAAAAGCAAATGGTGCTTTGTCTTATGAAACTCGTTTTGATTTAGCCGTTAAGGCATTTGAGCATACAGCACAATATGACGGCATGATTGCTTCTTACCTAGGCGCTCGTGTAGGCAAGGAAGAAGGTCAAGCAGACAAGTTTGCTCGTACTTTTAATACACAGTTAAATAAAGCTCAAGACTTGCGTTATGGTGAAAATCCGCATCAGTCAGCAGCATTCTATGTAGAAAGCACAGCAACTGAAGCTTCTGTTTCAACAGCGAAACAACTGCAAGGTAAAGAACTTTCTTATAACAACATTGCAGATACAGATGCCGCACTTGAATGTGTGAAATCATTTGCAAAACCTGCTTGTGTTATTGTTAAACACGCAAACCCTTGTGGCGTTGCGGTGTCTTTAGATGGTATTCAAGCAGCATACGACTTGGCTTATGCAACTGACCCTGAATCAGCTTTTGGCGGCATCATTGCATTCAACCGTGAATTAGACGTTGCAACTGCACAAGCCATTGTAGATCGTCAGTTTGTTGAAGTGATCATTGCACCGAGCATCGCTGAAGGCGTGCTTGAAGTCACTGGTGCAAAGAAAAATGTTCGTGTACTCGTTTGTGGTGAATTACCGGCACTTGATGAGCGTGCGCCACAATTGGACTATAAACGCGTAAATGGCGGTTTATTGGTTCAAGACCAAGACTTAGG
>NZ_DKIK01000032.1:426-18003 GCF_002454215.1 Acinetobacter sp. UBA6720 | reverse complement strand
ACCAGTTTAGATCATCATGTTGTAGTGTAAGTAGTTCATAATCCATACAGAGCCAACCAGAAGTACGGCAATACAAAGTACTGTATAGATAAATGCAATCACGTTCCAACGTTGCTCTGAAGATGAGTTCATGTGCAAGAAGTAAACTAATTGAACAAGAACCTGAGCAGCCGCTGTAATTGCAATAACAGTCATCAAAATACCACGGCCAAAACCGCCAGTCATAACCATACCGAATGGAATTACGGTGAGGATAACTGAAAGGATGAAACCAATCGTATATTGCTTCGTGTTACCGTGTGAAGCACCAGCAGAGTTATGATCGTGACTCATTATAGAACTCCCATCAAGTAAACTACGCTGAATACACAGATCCAAACGATGTCAAGGAAGTGCCAGAACAAGCTTAGGCAAGCAAGGCGGCGCGTGTTTGGAAGAGTCAAACCATATTTCTTGATTTGAATCATTAACACGATCATCCAGACTAAGCCAGAAGTTACGTGAATACCGTGCGTACCTACTAAAGTAAAGAACGACGATAAGAACGCACTCACGCTTGGACCATGGCCAGCATGAACTAAGTGATGAAACTCATATAGTTCCATACCGATGAATGAAGCACCGAATAACCAAGTGATCGCTAACCAAGCTAACACTTGGTTGACGTTCTTTTTGTATGCAGCAAGAACCGCAAAACCAAAAGTCACAGAAGAGATCAAGAGAGCAAAAGTTTCAGTTAAAACGAAACCTAAAGACTCACCAAATAGTTCTTTTGCACTTGGTGTACCCATAGGTACATGGCTACTTAATACAGCGAATGCAATGAAGAGTGTACCGAATAAGATCAAGTCACTCATCAAATAAGTCCAAAAACCAAAGACGGTGATATCCGTATCATCGTGGTGATGATGCTCATCGTGTCCGTGGTTTTCGTGATGAAGTACGTCAGCCATTGTCTTAGTCCTTCTTCAAGTGTTTTTCAAGAATCGCGTAACGTTCATTCTCAATACGCTCAACTTCAGCAGCAGGAACATAGTAGTCCACCTTCTTCGTGAATGAAGAAGTGATGAAGCTGATAATAGCAGCGATGAAAGTCACAGCAACCAACCACCAGATATGCCAGATTAAGCCAAAGCCCATCACAGTAATGAACATTGCAATAACAAAGCCGGCGGCACGATTCGTTGGCATGTGGATGTCTTCGTACGACGTTGGTTTCGCATAAGCCACACCATTTTCTTTGTCATTCCAGAAGGTATCAATACCATTGATCTTTGGAACATGAGCAAAGTTATAGAACGGAGCAGGAGACGAAGTCGCCCATTCAAGCGTACGAGAATCCCATGGATCGCCTGTAAGGTCGAGATGGTCGTTGCGTTGTAGGAAACCAACAACAATTTGCATAATGAAACATGCAATACCAAGCGCGACTAAAATTGAACCGAAGAATGCAATAGCGATGTACGGGTCCCATTCTGGGTTGTCATAAGTGTTCAAACGACGAGTCATACCCATGAAACCAAGGATATAAAGTGGCATGAACGCAAAATAGAAACCAAAGAACCAGAACCAGAACGCAGCTTTACCCCAAGCTTCATTGAGCTTCCAACCAAACATTTTTGGCCAGTAGAAAATGATACCTGCGAACATTGCGAATACTACACCACCAATAATTACGTTATGGAAGTGAGCGATAAGGAATAACGAGTTATGTACCAAGAAGTCCGCTGGTGGAACTGCCATTAATACACCTGTTAAACCACCGATACCGAAAGTCACAAGGAAGCCAAGTGTCCATAGCATTGGTGTTGTGAAGCTGATACGACCCTTATACATGGTGAATAACCAAGAGAAGATCTTCACACCAGTAGGAATCGCAATCACCATGGTCATGATACCAAAGAACGCGTTCACGTTGGCACCAGCACCCATAGTAAAGAAGTGGTGAACCCATACCACGAACGCAAGTACTGTGATCGCGATAGTTGCATACACCATTGATTTGTAACCAAACAACGTTTTACGAGAGAACGTCGCTACAACTTCTGAGTAAATACCAAATGCTGGTAATACTAAGATGTAAACTTCTGGGTGACCCCATGTCCAAATCAAGTTTACGTACAACATTGGGCTACCACCCATGTCGTTTGTAAAGAAGTGGAAACCGAAGTAACGGTCAAGCGTTAACATTGCAATGGTTGCTGTTAACACTGGGAATGACGCAATGATCAATACTGCTGTACACAAAGATGTCCAAGTAAAGATCGGCATGTCCATAAGAGACATACCAGGCGCACGCATTTTAATGATGGTAACGAAGAAGTTAACACCTGTTAAGAGCGTACCTAAACCGGAAATCTGAAGTGCCCAGATATAGTAATCCACACCCACACCTGGAGAGTATTCGATACCTGAAAGAGGAGGGTATGCCATCCAACCTGTAGCAGCGAATTCACCAATTGCAAGAGATGCCATCATCAAACCAACAGCGCCAGCAAATAACCAGAAGCTGAGTGAGTTCAATAATGGGAAGGCAACGTCACGTGCACCAATTTGAAGAGGTACAGAGATGTTCATTAAGCCTACAACAAGACCCATTGCTACGAAGAAGATCATGATAACACCGTGAGCGGTGAAGATCTGATCGTAGTGTTCTGGGTGTAAATAACCTTCACCGCCACCACGAGCGAGGAAAAGTTGTAAACGCATCATAAATGCATCAGCAAAACCACGCACAAGCATGATGATTGATACAATTAGATACATAATACCAATTTTTTTATGGTCTACCGATGTGAACCATTCGTTCCACAAGTAGCTCCATTTTTTAAAGTAGGTAACACCAGCAACAACTGCGATGCCACCTAAGATCATCATTGCAACTGTTACCAGTACAATTGGATCATACGGAATAGCGTCCGGACCTAACTTACCTAAGAAGCTCATGTCTTATTCCCCTACAACTGATGAAGCAGGTTCAACTGCGGCATGTGCTTCAGAAGCAGCAGCCCCGTGAGCACCCGCAGTTGCTGAATGATCAGCACCGTGATAGTTACTCATGTATTTGTTGATCACTGATTCAAACAAGCCTTGCTCTACAGAAGAGTAGTAAGTCACTGGATGTGGCTTAGTTGGGTAAGGCTTCATTGCTTCAGCAGCAGCCTTCTCTTCAGGAGTTTTTGCTTTTGCAATTAAAGCTTCAATTTGATGCTTACCACGGTTACCGTCACGTAAAGATGCAAATTCAGACTGATCTAAAATTGTTTTTTGTACAGCTTTTGGATTAATGCTTGTACCGTTACCTGCTTTAATAGCAGCAACCCATTCAGCGAATTGAGCGTCTGTTAAAGAGTGAGCACGGAAGCGCATTTGCGAGAAGCCATAACCTGAATAGTTTGAAGAGAAACCGCGGTAGCCTTCAGCTGGGCTAGTTCCATCTGCTAACAAATTCAAGTGAGTCTGCATACCTGCCATTGCATAAATTTGACCGCCTAACGAAGGGATGAAGAATGAGTTCATCGTAAAGTTAGAAGTTAATTTAAGTGCAATTGGAGTCTTTTCAGGGAAACGAATTTCGTTAACCGTAGCAATATTAAGATCAGGATAAATGAAGATCCATTTAAACTGCTCTGCAATGACTTGAACATTTACAGGTGCTTTATCGGATTCGATAGGGCGGTAAGGGTCATACTTGTGTGAACCCCACCAAGTTAACCACGCCAGAATACCAATAATAATGACAGGAATACCCCAAACTACAATTTCAATTGTAGTAGAGTGTGCCCATGTAGGTTTATAGTCTGCATCTTTATTCGACGCGCGATATTTCCAACCAAACCATAATGCCATAATGATTGATGGAATAACCACCAACAGCATTAAATAGATCGCAGTCATCATTAAGTCAGATTGACCTTGTGCAACTGGACCTTTCGAGTTTAGAAGTACCATATCACCGCCACACCCAGTCAAGAGCGCGGCAATCGTAGATAAAGACAATACAGCTAAAATCGTTTGTCTCATTTTACAACCTCGGTGAAGAGTCCCATTCCCTAATAAAATTGGGATAGCGATTAAAGTGTCGCATGATTGAAAAGTTTCTTTTTAAGACTAAAAACACTTCTCAATCATAAGACACCGCTACGTTGTAGGGCATTATGCCTCATATCGACAAACTAAGCTATACGTAAAGATGCTTTAAATAACTGTTATAAAAACCGATTTTTTTACTCGGAATTGGGTGTTTTTCCTTGGAGATTTATATTGAATATCAATATACTGCGGAAAATAGAGGTGTGCTAAACCTCAGTCCGAATATGCCCAAATTATTGCTTAATAACCTTGGTTTTAGCCAGCTTATCGTGCAAAGTTTGACGCTTTGCGCTTAAACCAAAGACGTGATCGACGATCGTGATGAATGGCATAAATAGCATGTTGAGCACAATAAAGACAACACTGCGTAATGTGAATACACGCATTAAACTAACTTTTTCGTTGGTTTCAATATCTACAATTTTAATTTTGGTGACTTTTTTGCCAATACTTTGACCGTTTTTTGCCAAGAAAAAGGCTTGAATACCAAGCATGATCAGCAAGTAAATCCCCATGCTTGTCCAAGCTTCAGTGGGAATCAATTGAAATAGTTGCGCTTGCAGTTCACTGGCTTGAGTTGCCGTTGTAGCTGCTTGCATTTTCTGCTGAATTTCGGTGAGTTCACCGAACTGATCGGCTTGCAAGAAAAACGAGGGAATGGCAGCTGCAGGTAACCATAATAATAAATCAATGACTTTCGCCAAAACGCGAGTACCAATAGAGGCAAGTTCAGGTTGAACCGCTTTTGCAGTCGTACGATTCTGCTGTGCGAATTGGTTTGTCAGCTGTACTGGTTCAGGAATAGGAGGCTGAGCTTGATAGCCTGCAGGTTCATAGGCCAGTTTTCCTTGGGTGAGTTCACCTAAAGCTTTCCATTCAGGCATACCTTGATGCCAAACTAAATCCGTTAATAAAACTTGTTGGCTTGCGAGCATCTGATTCAGTTGCTCTAAGGTATATGGACCGGCTTGTTGATTATTTCGTGCCAAGTAAATCTGCATATAAACTTAATCTCAAAATATAAATTGGGATGTCAAAATAATAGATGTATTTGTTTTCAAATTAAAAACAAATAGAAAAATCTTATGTTAAAACTTGTGGATAGTCTGGGAAAATTCAAGATGAAATTAACCAAAGATACACAAAACTTATGACAGTGTAGCAAGGAATGAGTCGTCTCTTCTAGTTTTATCGCAATACGATCTTTGCTAAATCAAGATGTTGATATATGAATGCTGAATTTAGCTGAAGCTTTGTATAAAGGGGCTTATTTTAATGACGACACCTAAAAGTAGTCGGCATAAAAAAAGACCCGTGAAAGGGTCTTTTTTTTATCGCATCAAAAAATTAAGATTTTTGAGCTTTTTCTGCTGCAAGGAAGAACCATGTGTCTAATACTGAGTCAGGATTTAGTGATACAGATTCGATGCCTTGTTCCATGAGCCATTGCGCAAGATCTGGGTGATCTGAAGGACCTTGGCCACAGATACCCACATATTTACCTGCTTTGCGGCATGCATGAATTGCCATAGATAGAAGCGCTTTAACAGCTGGATCACGTTCATCAAATAGGTGAGATACGATACCAGAGTCACGATCTAGACCGAGTGTTAACTGGGTTAAGTCGTTTGAGCCGATAGAGAAGCCGTCAAAGTGTTCAAGGAACTGTTCAGCCAATAATGCGTTCGTTGGTAACTCACACATCATGATTACTTTCAGGCCATTTTCACCACGTTTCAAACCATTTAAAGCCAATAATTCGATGACACGTTTTGCTTCGTGTACAGTACGGACGAAAGGAATCATGATTTGAATGTTGGTTAAGCCCATTTCGTCACGTGCTTTTTTCAACGCGCGACATTCTAACTCGAAGCAGTCACGGAAGTTGTCAGACACATAACGGCTTGCACCACGGAAGCCCAACATTGGGTTTTCTTCTTCAGGCTCGTATAACTTACCACCGATCAAGTTTGCATATTCATTTGACTTAAAGTCAGACATACGAACAATCACAGGCTTGTCTGCAAATGCAGCAGCGAGGGTAGAAATACCTTCAACTAGTTTTTCAACATAGAATTCGATTGGCGATGCATAACCCGCAGTACGCGCCATGACCGCAGCACGTGTTTCACGTGGCAAGCTGTCAATGTTCAACAATGCTTTAGGGTGGACACCGATCATACGGTTAATGATGAACTCAAGACGCGCAAGACCAATCCCTTCATTTGGAATTTGTGCAAAGTCAAATGCACGGTCAGGGTTGCCAACGTTCATCATTACTTTGAATGGAAGTGCTGGCATAGATTCAATTGAATTGGTTTGAATCTCGAAGTCTAGTGAACCTTCATAGATGAAACCTGTATCACCTTCAGCGCATGAAACAGTTACTTCTTGACCGTCTACTAGAACTTCAGTTGCATTACCACAGCCCACGATTGCTGGAACACCCAGTTCACGCGCAATAATTGCAGCGTGACAAGTACGACCACCACGGTTAGTAACAATCGCAGCTGCACGTTTCATTACTGGTTCCCAGTCTGGGTCAGTCATGTCTGATACAAGAACGTCACCGTCTTGAACTTTGTCCATTTCTTTAATAGACGTAACAATACGTACTTTACCAGAACCGATACGTTGACCAATTGAACGACCTTCACAAATTACTGTACCTTTTTGTTTCAAAAGGTAGCGTTCCATTGTGCCGACGTTTTCACGGCTCTTCACTGTTTCAGGGCGTGCTTGAACGATATAAATTTGACCGTCATCACCATCTTTTGCCCATTCGATGTCCATTGGAGAACCGTAATGGTTTTCAATGATGAGCGCTTGTTTTGCAAGTTCTTGAAGTTCGTGGTCGTTCAATGCAAATTGTTGACGCTCTTGCTTTTCAACATCAACCACAACAACTGATTTACCCGCAGATGCTTCTTCGCCATAAATCATTTTTTGGTGTTTAGAACCCAAATTACGACGTAATACAGCGTGTTTGCCTGCATTTAAAAGTGGTTTAGAGAGGTAGAATTCGTCAGGGTTTACGGCACCTTGAACAACCATTTCACCCAAACCATAAGATGCAGTGATGAAGACGACATCACGGAAACCAGATTCAGTATCAAGAGTGAACATTACACCCGCTGCACCCGTTTCAGAACGGACCATACGTTGAATGCCAGCAGATAAAGCCACCACATCATGCGCAAAGTTTTGGTGTACGCGATAAGAGATTGCACGGTCGTTATATAGTGATGCAAACACTTCTTTGATCGCGATCAAAACGTTGTCGATACCGCGAATGTTTAAGAAAGTTTCTTGTTGGCCTGCGAAAGACGCATCTGGTAAATCTTCTGCTGTTGCAGAAGAACGAACGGCAACCGCGATGTCAGGGTTGCCGTTTGAAAGTTCTTCAAATGCTTTACGAACTTCTTTTTCTAGTTCTGTTGTAAGTGGAGTGTCAACAATCCATTGGCGAATTTTAGCACCTGTTTCAGCCAAAGCATTTACATCATCAACATTGAGTGTTTTTAGCTCTGCATTGATTTTAGCGTTTAGGCCGCTTTGCTCGAGAAATTCACGATATGCCTGAGCTGTAGTAGCAAAGCCACCTGGTACAGATACACCTGCATTTGATAGGTGGCTGATCATTTCACCTAGAGATGAGTTTTTCCCACCTACGAGTTCAACGTCGTGTTTCCCTAATTTTTCTAGACCAATTACGCGCGCTTCCAAAGTTGTTACTCCACTTTTGCAGTATTTAATCACTATCTTGGCATCAGATTATAACAAATCTACTTAGCTTTTTGATTTTACTAAGCGACAGTCATGTAAGATCGGTTTACTATAAAGATTATATAGCACTAAGACAAATGTTTAAGGAGAATTTTAATGTCAGAAAGCAAACAGTTTAAGCGGAGTGTTTTTTTTATTTCAGATGGTACTGCAATTACCGCAGAAACCCTTGGGCACTCTCTATTGGCGCAGTTTCCAAATGTTGACTTTGACATTCATATTATTCCTTATATTAGTTCAGAAGAAGCTGCGACCAATGTTGTAGCTGAGATTAATCAAAGAGCATTACAAGATGGTCAAAAACCATTGGTGTTTGACACATTGGTTGACCCGTATGTGCGGGATATTATCAATACTGCAAATGCAGTAAATCTTGATGTATTTGAGGGGCTTATAAGTAAGTTGTCTGAAGAGTTAGGCACTCCACCTACAACTTTAGTCGGACAGACCCATGCTGTGACTGATTCTGAGTCTTATAAAGCGCGTATTGATGCGGTGCATTTTGCCTTAGATAACGATGATGGCGCACGTACACGTCACTATGACAAGGCCGATTTGATTTTGATTGGGGTTTCACGTTCGGGGAAAACACCGACCTCGATTTACTTGTCATTACAGTTTGGAATTCGTGTTGCTAATTACCCACTGACTGAAGAAGACTTAGATGATAACCGCTTACCTGCAGTACTTCGAGCGCATAAGCATAAGCTGTTTGGTTTAATGATTGATGCTGAACGTTTGGTTGCCATTCGCTCTGAACGTAAGGCGAATAGTCGCTATGCAAGCTTTAGTCAATGCCAAATGGAACTACGCGCCATTGAAGGGATCTATATTTCTGAGGGGATTAAATATTTAAATGTCTCTGAAATGTCAATTGAGGAAATTTCTACTCGTGTACTCCAAATGACGGGTCTAAAACGTCGCATTGGTTGATATCGAGATGACAGTATAAAGGGTCATCGTGGTGATGCTTTATACTGTTTATTAATTTCGCTATAAATAGAAAAATATAGATCAGATTATATGAAAATAATATCAAAATGCATTTTTAGTCTTATTTTGTTCAGTTCTTTTAATATGACAGTTTATGCGGAAAATATATCCATTCAGCAGTCCGAACAAGCGATTATTTTAAAATATGCGGCACTGGATTTTTATGAAGTCAATCAAAAAATCGAACAGGATATTGTCGATTTAATCCAGAAAAATACTGCAAGTTATGCTTATTCTTTCCCCAAATTAACTGAAAATCTTAGACTAAAGATTAATAGCTCACCTGATCGACTGCTTAAATTCTATACCTTTGATGTGGGCGGTGGTGGCACTATGGGTGAATTTTCATCCTATGTACAGATGAAATCGAGACCGTCTAGCAAGCTTCAAGCGATCAATACGGGCTATATTTTAAATATTGATCAAGTGAAAATGGGGACGCAACCGATTTACTTCGTGCAAAGCTATTACAAAGGGGATAGTTGCCACGGTCTATATCAAATTCAAGCCTTTAAAATGCATGCTCAAGCTTTGACACTAGCCCCAATTTTTCAGACGAAAAATAAGAAGCAGTTGAGTTCGATAGAAGTGGATTATGACTGTCATTATGATGAAGCGCGTCAAGGTTCGTATATTCGGGTTTCGAAAGATTTAAAGTATGTTGATATCAAATTACTGAATCAAAATAGTCAGCCAACAGGTCAGTATTTGCGCTATGCACGTGGAAAGTCAGCTTTTCAATATCAGGGTGTAGTGAATTAAAGAGGGCAAGCTAAAATGCTTACCCACGTGATGTCTAGTGTGTATAGGTGGTAATAATCACATCAACTGGATGTTCTGCACCATCAAGACTCTGGATATCATGTTCTCGAATTTTCACAATTGGCCAAGTCACCAATTTACAGTTTTCACGCTGTAAAGCATGGTAGTAGAAATCGGACTTAAAGAATTTGAGTTTATTGGCAGCAGTATTAGGCTTAAGTTGGTGTCTGAGCCACGGGTCAGCAACTTGGGTTTCTAAAAAACGTAAAGCCAATAGGCATTTAATACGGGTACTAAATAATCGGCGGTTTTTAATGACTAATGGATGCTGGATTAAGCGCTGAACCCCGCGTTCTGTTTTGGGTAAAATGAAGTGAGGTTCATTTTGAAAAACACGAACAGATTGTGCCACCTGGCAGATTGACTCAAGTCCACTTACCGTGTGCTGATTGGTGCCAATAATCGCAACACGTTGTTGGTTAAAATCATGCTGTTTAATGTCTGATGATGCAATCAGTTGACCTCTGAAATGCTGAAAATATTCGGGATGGTTTTGAAATAAACCCGATAGGCTATCTGTTGGATGTAAATTAACCATGCTCGATCCTTAATTGTTTTTTTAGTTTTTCCTTAATCTTTTATTTTTAGTGTTTTTACTCTAAAAAGGCAAAATGATTAACTGTCTGAGCAGTCACGTTAACTTTAGTCTAAGGCGATAACATATTTGGATTATGTTTTTAAGGATGGACAGAGATGCAAAGGGTTAGTATTCATTTTGCCCAATGAATGTCGATAGAACAGTCATTGGGCAAATAGGTTCACGTCCGCTTAGCTATTTTTGATCTGCATTAAACGTTCAAAGTTTTCTAAACGTTTCTCTGTATCATAGATGTCACAAGTGAAAATAAATTCATCGACATCATATTCTAAAAGAAGTTGTTTCAAGCCTTCTTTTACGGTGCCATTGGAACCAATTTGTGCCATAGCATAGAAACTGTCTACGGACATTTTTTCCGCAGCTGACCAAAGACCGTCCATGCTTTCAATAGGTGCTTTTAACTTTAAGCTTTGACCGCGCATCAGACCTAAAACACGTTGATAGGCACTTGTTGCCAAGAACTCCGCTTCAGCATCAGTTTCAGCAACGACCGTAGGGACACCCATCGACACATAAGGTTTTGATAAGTATTCAGAAGGTTCAAAGTTTTCACGATAGAGCTGAATCGCTTGTTTCAGCATGCGCGGTGCAAAGTGTGATGCGAATGAGTAGGGAAGACCGAGTTTAGCTGCGAGTTGTGCGCTAAATAAACTTGAACCGAGTAACCATACGGGCACATGAGTCCCTTGTCCCGGCGTTGCAACAATACGTTGATTCGGTTCAGCATCTTTAAAGTAATGCAGAATTTCTAAGACATCTTGTGGGAATTGTTCTTCAGTTTCTTGACGACCACGACGTAATGCGCGCATGGTGACTTGGTCTGTACCGGGTGCGCGACCTAAACCTAACTCAACACGATGCGGGTAGAGTGTAGCAAGTGTACCGAATTGTTCTGCTACCACAAGTGGCGCATGGTTTGGGAGCATAATGCCACCTGAGCCGACTTTTAAAGTTGAGGTATTCGCGAGTAAATAGCCGAGTAGCACCGCAGTAGCAGAGCTGGCAATACCATCCATATTATGATGTTCTGCAAGCCAAAGTCGGCTATAGCCTAAACGTTCAGCTTGTTGGGCCAATTTTAAGCTATGCTGTAGGGTGAGTTGTACAGTTTGATCTTCGCGGACAGGAGCTAATTCTAAAATAGAAAATTGAGTTTCGGACAATGTGCGCATTCGGCTTCTCAAATTTGCGGTGTATATCGAAATAATACGATATAAGCAGGGTTTTGTATATCGTTTTTATTCGATGTGTTCTGTCTGCACGATAAATCAGCCGCTAATATGTTGAATTGCAACAGTGATAAATTTAATACAACCATTAAAAATGAATGAGAAGATCATATTCAAATTGTGCTGCTGATCGGTTGTACTTTAGCTTTTTGAGACAGCGATTATTTCTTAAATAAAAAAACACCCGAAGGTGCTTTTTTATTTGGAAATTTTTATAGATGACTTAACGTTTACCGTTTTTGTACCAGCCTAAGTGACGACCATTGTCACCACGGTAGTCGCGATCATTGTATTTATAGTTATTGTAGCGGTAACCACGGTTGTTATCACGATGGTCATAACGATCATTATATCGACGGTCATCTTCATCATCGTAACGGCGGTCTTCTGAGACTTTTTTACCGAGAACGGCACCACCTGCTGAACCTAAGCCCGCACCAATATAACCACCATTGGTGCCACCCATGTTTTTACCTACTGTATAACCACCTGCACCGCCAAGTGCTGCACCAATGATTGCGCCATTACGGTCACGTTTGTTGGCTGAAGCGGCTGCACCTGCACCACCGCCAATGGCAGAACCAATCATAGCACCAGTTTGTCCACCCATTTGGTTACCAATTGCGGCACCGACTACACCACCAAGCGCAGAAGTCAGTGCTGTATTCGTACTATTGCCTGCGTATGTAGTCGTCATTGTTAATGCAGAAGTTGCAATTACAGTACTCATTAAAATTGATTTGATTTTCATTTTTAGACTCCTAAGAGTATGTTCATTTCGTCTTGATTTCACTTTAGCGAAACATATAGGAAGAATAATGAAGAGAAACTTTATCAAAATTGTTGCTTTGGTAAATGCTATGTAACGACTCTTCGTATTTTCTACCAGTTTAGCTCTGTGGAATTACGTCTTGATCTGTGCCATAAAAAAGCACCCGAAGGTGCTTTCTATGACATCTTTACAATGCTGTAAATTAATGGTGTTTACGGTGTTTCTTTTTCCATTTTTTTCCATGGTAAGAGCTGGTTTGTTTGTCTTTTGAGATTTTATTCCCTAGTGCTGCACCACCTGCTGCACCTAATGCCGAACCGACATAACCACCGTTGGTACCACCCATGCTTTTACCTACGGTATAACCCGCACCACCACCGATGGCACCGCCAATAGCAGATTCTGTACGATTACGTTTGTCACTTGCAACAGCTGCACCACCTGCGCCACCCAGTGCTGCACCAATGGTTGCACCAGTGTTACCGCCCATGTTTTTCCCAATTGCAGTCCCTGCAACACTACCTAAAGCACTTGCAGCAGCAACGCGGGTTGTATTATCTGCATACGCAGTTGCAGTAAACATGGATGCTGTCGCTAATGTTGCTGACATTAAGAGTGTATTTAGTTTCATGTGTTTCTCCATGTCCAACATTGGTTGAACTGTCGTATTTATTTCGATGGCGCTAATGTAACAAAAAGATTCTAGTTAATTGTGAAGAGTTGAAACCAAATTGAAACCCGTTGGTTTCTTGTTTGTATCAGTTTTATTACAAATGTGAATAATGCGAATGAAATTTATCCAGACTCGTGCAAATGTGGATAAACCTAGGAGTGATGTAATTCACACTCTGCGTCATAGACGAATGAAGTGCTATTAAAAGTAGTTGGAGTGGGTGTAGATCATTATTTTAATTTTTAACGTCAATGGCTGAACCTATTTTCAAAAATATACAAATTCGATTTAGCTTATATGGAGTAAAAATCAGTCCATATTGAATAAAGATGTTCTTTGGGCGATAGAGTCGTTAAACTAAGCGCAAATTTTTTGGTGCTGTGAAACTGTATTGCAGCCTTTATATTGAGATATTTTCCTAATGAAAGAATCGTTACGTTTACGATTAGATCAACTTTCTGACCGTCACGAAGAATTAACAGCATTACTTGCAGATGTAGAAGTGATTTCAGATAACAAGCGTTTCCGCCAACTGTCACGTGAACATAGTGATTTGACTGAAATTACAGAAGTTTGGACCAAGTACAAACAAGCAGAAGCAGACATTGAAACGGCTGAAGCGATGTTGTCAGATCCTGACTTTAAGGAAATGGCTGTTGAAGAAATTAAAGAAAATAAAGCCATTATTGAGTCTCTAGAAGCTGATTTAAATATTTTAATGATTCCGAAAGATCCAAATGATGCCAATTCTGCCTATTTGGAAATTCGAGCGGGTACAGGCGGTGATGAAGCCGCTATCTTCTCGGGTGACTTATACCGCATGTACACCAAGTACGCTGAATCACAAGGCTGGCGTATTGAGGTGTTGTCTGAAAATGAAGGCGAACACGGTGGTTATAAAGAAATCATTTGCTTGGTGAATGGTGAGGGCGTTTACGGCCGCTTGAAGTTTGAAAGTGGCGCGCACCGTGTACAACGCGTACCTGCAACGGAGTCTCAAGGACGCGTGCATACTTCGGCGTGTACTGTTGCGATTTTGCCTGAAATTGATGTTGATACAACGGTCGAGATTAATGCATCAGACTTACGTATTGATACCTACCGTGCCTCAGGTGCGGGTGGTCAGCACATCAACAAAACCGATTCGGCTGTGCGTATTACCCATATTCCAACAGGAACGGTGGTGGAATGTCAGGAAGAGCGTTCACAGCATAAAAACAAAGCTAAAGCCATGGCTTTACTTGCTTCACGTTTGGAAAATGCAAAACGTGCAGCAGCTGATGCAGCAACGTCTGAAATGCGCCGTGACTTGGTCGGCTCGGGTGATCGTTCAGAGCGTATCCGTACCTATAACTATCCGCAAGGTCGTATGACCGATCACCGTATTAACTTAACTTTATACAAGTTAGATGCGGTTATGGAAGGCGATTTAACTGAACTATTAGATAGCTTACACCGCGAATACCAAGCAGATCAGCTTGCGATGCTTGCACAGCAGAATGGTGGATAATGAATATTGCCCAAGCTTTGGCTTTACGTGGTGAAGCTGAGAGTTACGAACGTCAAGAAAATGCATGGTTGCTGGAACACATTACCAAAATTGATTCTTTTGATTTGGTTATGAAAAAAGACCAAGTGCTGACCGATGAGCAAGAGCAAGCCTATGTTGCAGCACTTGCGCGAATCGAAGCAGGAGAGCCTTTGGCTTATGTGACAGGTTCACAGCCATTTTGGACGCTGGATCTGATTGTCACTCCTGATACCTTAGTGCCACGTCCAGATACCGAGGTACTGGTTGAAACTGTACTACGTTTAGACTTACCTGAAGATGCGCGCATTGTCGACTTAGGCACGGGGACGGGTGCGGTTGCGCTTTCATTGGCCAGTGAACGGGACACGTGGGACATCACGGCGACCGATATTTATGAGCCGACTTTAGCGGTTGCTCAGCAAAATGCAGAAAAGCATGACTTAAATGATGTGACTTTTGTGTGTGGTAGTTGGTTTGCACCGCTGAATCGAAAGTTTTTTGATGTGATTGTATCGAATCCGCCATATATTGATGCTGATGATACACACATGCAAGACTTAGCAACTGAACCTGAACGCGCTCTGGTTGCGGCAGACCATGGTTTGGCTGATTTAAAAGTCATTATCCAGCAAGGCAAAAAGCATTTAACCCTCGATGGTTGGGTGGTGCTTGAGCATGGTTATGATCAAGGTGACGCTGTACAGAAAATCTTTAAAGAAGCGGGCTATAAGCAAGTCCGTACGGTAAAAGATTATGGTGGGAATGACCGCGTCACTTTAGGGCAGTGGACACAATAATTTCATTGTTCCCTTCAAAATAAAAGCGCAGTTGATGCGCTTTTATTTTTTCTACCTTATGTTCCAAATACGTCACGCCAACGCAGTAGCCAAGTCTCGATGGCTTTCATAATGCCATCGCTGAATTTTCCAAGTACGGCTAATAGAATAATCGCTAAAATCACAATATCGGGACGCGAAGTTTCTCTTCCATCACTCAGTAAGTAACCAATGCCTTGTGTCGCAGCAATCAGTTCTGCGGCAATCATAAACATCCATGCCAAACTTAAACTGTTGCGTAGTCCCGTTAAAATTCCCGGAGACGACGCAGGCAAAATAATCTGTTGTACCTGCTGCCAGTATTTTAACCGATAGACTTGCGCGACTTCGATGAGTTTTCGGTCAACACCTTTAATCGCTGCGACCGTGTTGGTATAGGTCGGAAAAAATGCGCCAATTGCAATCAGAGTAATTTTCGATGCTTCATCAATCCCTAACCACAGTAAAAGTAGAGGAATCCACGCTAAGCTTGGGATGGATTTAATCGCTGAAAAACTGGGTTCTAAAAATGCTTCAACCTGTTTGTTGAGTCCGACCAAAATCGCACAAATTAACGCCAGAGCACTGCCAATAAAAAAGCCTAAAAACACCCGCCATGTACTGGTCCAGACATGCATCCATAAATCTGCCTGCCATAAATCTAGAAAGGTTTGCCATAAACTACTGGGTGCAGGCAATAAATAAGGTTCAATAAAACCTGCACGGACCAGATATTCACAAGCAATCAGTAAGAGCACTGGAAGGGTGATGGCTTTGAGAACACGCTTCAATTTCAACTGAAATGAGGAACCCTTTTTCACTTCAACAGGGGTGAAAGAGCTCGCGACTGACTTGGTCATTATTTGCTTACAACCTTTTGTGCATATTGCGGCTTAAACAACTGAGTCACGACTTGATTAACATTGGTGCCTTTACGGACTAAGTCTTCTTCATTCAAAATACTGCCAGACTTTTGTAATGCTGCAATCTGTTTGGCTGACGGAATGTTTTGATCAAAGTTGGTACGGCTTAATTGTAATTTTGCGACATTCAACGGAAGTTTGGACTCGCGTGCCAATAACTCCGCCAGTTTCTCTGGATTAGCTTTGGCCCACTTACGTGCTTGTTCATAGGCTTTAATTACCGCTTCAATGGCTTCGGGGCTTTGCTGAGAAAAAGACTCTTTGACACTGAGCACGCTATAACTATTAAACCCAATATTTCGATACAGTAGTTTTGCGCCAGATTGCACTTGTGCCGATGCCATCAGTGGATCTAGGCCTGCCCAAGCATCGACTTGACCACGTTCTAAAGCTGTTTTGCCATCTGGATGTTGTAAATGGACCAGTTGCACGTCACGTTTATTTAGACCCACTGTATCCAATGCTTGTAGGGTAAACAGAAATGGATCTGTGCCTTTAGTTGCTGCAATTTTCTTTCCTTTTAAGTCTTTTAAACTTTTAATCGGGGAGTTTTTAGCAACCACCAAAGCGGTCCATTCAGGTTGGCTCTGGATATATATGGTATTAATTGGACTGCCGTTGGCACGACTGAGCACGGCTGCAAGCCCTGCGGTTGAAGCAAAATCGACACTGCCGCTATTTAAATATTCCAGCGAACGGTTACTGCCTTGGCTAAACACCCATTTAATTTCAGTCTTAGGTAGGGCTTTTTCTAACAATTTCTGCTCTTTCACCACAAGACTGGTTGGTGCGTAATAGGCATAATCGAGTTTGAGTGTGTTTGGAATAGCGGCATTGGCATAAGAGCCGATTAGACCTAAAATCAGTGAAGTGCTCAGGAGTTTAAAGTTTTTCATGTTGCATCATTTAAATAAGTTCATTTGTGGATTCTTTTAACCTTATGTATGCGAAAAATAAAAAAAGAAAAATGGATAACAAAATATTAAATTGAAATAAACGGGTGGTCTTGGCTTAACTATCTGAATTTTAATAACTTGATTGAGCTATGTGTAGTTTTTGGAGTATAGAATAACTTCCAAAAAGCATAGAATAATTTCTTCTTATATGAAGATTGCATAACTAAATCATTCATTTTGAATGTAAAAAAGCGACTGTAAAAGTCGCTTTTTTTTGAGGGATTGCAAGCTTACATAGGATAGTCTTGTAAGCTGTCAGACACTTCAACTTGCTCTAAAGCATCAGTTTCAAGTGCAAGGCAAAGTGTCACAATTTTCTTTAGATCGGCCAGATATTGTTCATCTTTAAACGATGCACCTAACTGCAGGGCTTGAATACGGTCAGCG
>NZ_DKIK01000032.1:0-311 GCF_002454215.1 Acinetobacter sp. UBA6720 | reverse complement strand
TGCAGTAACAGCATGATTTAATTCAAGGTCTGATGCATTGAGAATACCTTGATCCAGTTGCTCTTCAAATTGTGGGGTAGGAGACTGCAAAGCTTGAGTAAAGTTTTGCACCAGACGTTGATCGAGAACATCAATCATTTTAAGCATGTCATAACCTTTAAAAGAAATAAGGTGATTAAACAGGGGGAGTACAGCCAGAAAATAAGCATTAAAGAATGCTTTAAAATTGGTTGAAAAATAATCCATTTTGGAAGTTTTTGCAAATAGATTCCGATAAATGAAATATAGATTTGTTAAGTGAATGAAAAGCT
>NZ_DKIK01000200.1:7736-8420 GCF_002454215.1 Acinetobacter sp. UBA6720 | reverse complement strand
ACATGGCACCAACTTCACGCTTTCAATTGAAGCAGCAGAAGGTATTTCTACAGGGATTTCACCTGCGGAACGTGCGCATACCATTCAAACGGCTGTAGCGGCACATGCCAAACCATCCGACATCGTTCAACCGGGTCATATTTTCCCATTGATGGCGCAGCCTGGCGGTGTACTGCACCGTGCTGGGCATACCGAAGCAGGTTGTGATTTATCTCGCCTAGCGGGTTTAGAGCCTGCATCTGTCATCTGTGAAATCATCAATGAAGATGGCACAATGGCGCGTCGTGCCGATCTTGAAATTTTTGCTGAAAAGCATGGTTTAAAAATTGGCACCATTGCGGATCTGATTCACTACCGTATGACCAATGAGCAAACGGTTGAACGGATTGATCAGCAAAGCATTGATACCGAATATGGGACTTTTGACTTATATCGTTACCGCGAATTGGGCAATCCAGATATTCACTTGGCTTTGGTGAAAGGTGAACCGAAAGAAGGGGTAACCACCGTTCGTGTTCATGGTTTCAACCCTGTTCGTGACTTGCTTAAGTTCAATAAAAAGGACGGCGAGCCAGCATGGAATCTCGACAAAGCGCTGCAAGAAATCGCAAGTAGCGATCGGGGTGTTTTGGTTTGGATTGGTCAACGTCACTTACAAGACCTAGGCCCAGCCTTAGACAGCCT
>NZ_DKIK01000200.1:0-7663 GCF_002454215.1 Acinetobacter sp. UBA6720 | reverse complement strand
CACCAAAACCAACCAAATCCAATGCTGCTTTATCTCAGCAGTACCAAACCATTGGGGTTGGCGCACAAATTTTACGTGATTTAGGCGTAGAAAAGATGAAGCTTTTAAGCTCACCTTTACGCTTTAATGCACTCTCTGGGTTTAATTTAGAAGTGGTGGAATATATCACCGCACATCAAACAACTTAAAAAATCATCGAGGTTGCTATGGCAATTCGCCGTATTGAAGGTATGTTACATCTCGCTAGCGAAGGCCGTTATGCGATTTTAGTGGGTCGTTTTAATAGTTTTGTTGTCGAACATCTATTAGAAGGTGCAATTGATACATTGAAACGTCATGGTGTATCAGAGGATAATATCACTGTTGTTCATGCACCAGGCGCGTGGGAACTTCCTGTCGTGGCTAAGAAATTAGTGGCGTCTGAACGCTTTGATGCCATCATTGCACTGGGTGCTGTGATTCGTGGTAGCACACCTCACTTCGACTTTGTTGCAGGTGAATGTGCCAAAGGTTTAGGCGTGGTTGGCCTAGAATCTGGTCTTCCAGTGATTAATGGTGTATTGACTACGGATAGTATCGAACAAGCGATTGAACGCTCGGGTACAAAAGCAGGTAATAAAGGCGGCGAAGCTGCTCTTACTGCAATTGAAATGGTTAACTTGTTAAAGGCTATTTAACGCTATGTCGCAAACATTGCAAGCAACTTATGCAGCAAAACGTAAAGCACGTCGCTTTGCTGTACAAGGAATTTACGAATGGCAGATGAGCCACAATCCAGTCCATGAGATTGAAGCACGTACGCGTGTGGAAAATGCCATGCACAAAGTGGATCTGAGCTATTATCATGAATTGTTAACCCAAGTGGTTGCCAATCATGAAGCATTGGATGCGCTCTTAATCCCTGTGCTTGATCGCGACGTTTCTGCGCTTGACGGCGTTGAACTTGCGACCCTTCGTTTAGGCGCATATGAACTCAAGGAACATCTTGAAATTCCATATCGTGTGGTTTTAGACGAAGCAATCGAGCTTGCTAAACACTTTGGCGGTGCAGACAGCCATAAATACATCAATGGTGTATTAGATCGTTTAGCAACAACTTTACGTGCAGCAGAAAAGCAACAAGCGAACTCACAGTAGTAGATTTGTTGTATGGCTGAGTTTTCGATCATTGATAGCTATTTTAATCGTAAGAGTCCTTATTCTGTCGATTTAGGCGTCGGTGACGACTCAGCCTTGCTCACCCCCCCTCCACAGCAACAATTGGTCATCTGTGCCGATACTCTCGTTGCTGGACGTCACTTCCCGCTTGATACCCGTCCTCATGCGATTGGCTGGAAATCTGTGGCGGTCAATTTATCTGATATCGCCGCAATGGGCGCGAAACCTCAGAGTATTTTACTGGCCTTGAGCTTACCCCAAATTGATCATGACTGGCTTAAAGGCTTTAGTCAGGGTTTATATGATTGTTGCGATCAATTTGGTGTGAGTTTAATTGGTGGAGACACCACCCAAAGCCCACATCTGACCATTTCAGTGACTGCTCTGGGCTGGGTCGATATCGGCCAAGCCGTCACCCGCTCCGCCGCTCAAGTGGGTGATTTAATTTGTGTTAGTGGTACGGTTGGTGATGCCGCCTTCGCACTGCAACACTTGGGCCACCCTCTACAACAACGTTTGGACTACCCTACCCCACGCTGTGAACTGGGCCAAGTACTCAAAGGCTTGGCACATAGTATGATTGACGTCTCCGATGGTTTAGCGCAAGATCTTGGTCATATCCTAAAAGCATCCTGTGTAGGCGCGACCCTACAGCTTGATCAACTGCCCATCAACACCGCTCTACAAGATTTAACACGAGAACAACAATGGCAATATGCTTTGGCGGGTGGCGATGACTATGAATTATGCTTTACAATAAGTCCGCAGAATTATGAAAAACTTTTGCAACAACAAAACCATACTAAGATCAACGTGATTGGAAAAGTTGACGCTCAAAGCGGTCTACGTTTTCAACAAAATGGCTTAGACCATTCATTGCAATTTACTGGATATCAACACTTTGCATAAGCCTCCTATCCTCTTTCGTCAGATGTCTGGGTACGACCGTTTCATCGTGTTTTGCGGTGTAGGTTTTGGCTCAGGACTAGCACCCAAAGCACCAGGAACATTTGGTTCAGCCTTTGCACTGCTGTTCGTCCCAATCTGGCTTGCAATTGGCTTATCCAACACCATTATTGCCATCATCTTCATGTCTCTGATCGGCATTTATATTTGCGGCCATACCGCCAAAGTCATGGGGGTACATGATGATGGACGTATCGTATGGGATGAATTTGCAGGCCAATCCATCACTTTCTTGCCTGTACTGTATTTAGGGCAAATGAATTGGCTGTGGCTGTTGCTTGGTTTTGCCTTATTCCGCTTATTTGACGTATGGAAACCCTGGCCAATTCGTGTCATTGACCAAAAAGTCGATGGTGGTTTCGGCATCATGCTTGATGACATTATTGCTGGTCTTTGGGCAGCACTTTGTATTGGGCTTTATTTTTATTTCACCGTGGCCTAGGCCATTTTTAGGATTAGAACATGTCAACGACTGTTATTATTCTTGCTGCAGGTAAAGGAACGCGTATGCGTTCGACGTTACCCAAAGTGCTACAACCACTTGCAGGGCGTCCTTTACTCGGTCATGTGATTGAAACAGCAAAAAAAATCCACGCTGAAAACATCATTACGATCTATGGTCACGGTGGCGATCGGGTTCAATCAGCTTTTGCAGATCAAGACATTAAATGGGTTGAACAAGCAGAACAACTCGGTACTGGGCATGCGGTACAAATGACCCTGCCCGTTTTACCTCAAGATGGTATTTCCCTCATTCTCTCTGGTGATGTGCCTTGCATTAGCCAGAATACGCTACAAAAACTATTAGATGCATCGGGCCAAACTGGTATCGGCTTAGTCACACTCACTGTGGATGATGCAACAGGCTATGGTCGTATCGTCCGTGAGAATGGTCAGATTCAGGCGATTGTTGAACATAAAGATGCAACAGAGCAACAGCGCCAAATCAAAGAGTTTAATACCGGCATTTACTGTGTGAGCAATGCCAAATTGCACGAATGGTTACCCAAACTCAGCAATAACAATGCGCAAGGCGAATATTACCTGACAGATATTGTGGCAATGGCATTGGCTGATGGTTTGACCGTTGCCTCAGTTGAGCCTGAACAAGCCTTCGAAGTTGAAGGGGTCAATGACCGTATTCAGCTGGCAGCTTTAGAACGCCAGTTCCAAGCAAATCTAGCTAAAAAACTCATGCAACAAGGTGTGCATTTAATTGATCCTAGTCGCTTTGATCTTCGTGGTAACTTAGTCGTTGGACAAGATGTGCGCATTGATATCAATGTCATCATTGAAGGCGAATGCGAATTCGGTGACCATGTAGAAATTGGCGCAGGCTGCATCATTAAAAATACCAAAATCGCGGCAGGCACCAAAGTTCAGCCTTATAGTATTTTTGATCAAGCTATTGTCGGTGAAGATGCGCAGATTGGACCTTTTGCCCGTTTACGCCCAGGTGCCAAACTCGCGGCTGAAGTGCATATTGGCAACTTTGTAGAAGTCAAAAACTCAACAGTCGGTGTCGGGTCTAAAGCCAACCACTTTACCTATTTGGGTGATGCTGAAGTGGGCAGTGGCTCTAATATTGGCGCAGGAACCATTACCTGCAACTATGATGGTGCAAACAAATTTAAAACCATCATTGGCGATCATGCCTTTATTGGTTCAAATAGTGCTTTGGTTGCCCCAGTCACCATTGGCAACGGCGCAACTGTCGGGGCTGGCTCAACCATCACCCGCGATGTCGAAGAAAATAGTTTAGCGGTAGAACGTTCTAAGCAGTTTACGAAAGAAAACTACCAACGTCCGCAAAAGATCAAGAAATAAGAGGAATTTGTTATGTGTGGTATCGTCGGTGGCGTTGCAGAACGTAATATTAGTAATATCCTCATCGAAGGTTTAAAGCGTCTAGAATATCGTGGTTACGACTCTGCGGGCTTAGCTCTCATTAACCAAGGCCATGTTCTACGTGAACGTCGTGTCGGTAAAGTAGCCAATCTGGGTGGTGCGGTTGAAGAATCACAGATTATCGGTTCATTAGGGATTGCACATACTCGCTGGGCAACCCATGGCAAACCAACTGAAAACAATGCACATCCGCATATTTCAGGCAACGTTGCTATCGTACATAATGGCATTATTGAAAACTATCAAGAACTTAAAGATGATCTTGAAGCACGGGGGTATGTATTTACCTCTCAGACCGATACCGAAGTGGTTGCCCACCTGATTCATGATGCATTGAAGTCAACGCCAAGTTTACTTGAAGCAGTCAAACAAGTCGTGCCACAGCTTAAAGGAGCTTATGCTCTCGGTATCGTACATACTGATTATCCAGATGAACTGATTACCGTGCGTGAAGGTTCACCTTTGGTCATTGGGGTGGGTATTGGTGAAAACTTTATCAGCTCAGACCAATTGGCGCTGCTTCCGATTACCAACCGATTTATTTATCTCGAAGAAGGTGATATTGCGCGTCTCACTCGTAATAGCATTGAAATCTTTGTTGATGGTCAATTGGTTCATCGCCCAGTAAAAGAGTTAGATGCGACCGTCAGCAATGCATCAAAAGGCGAATATAAACACTACATGCTCAAAGAAATTTATGAGCAACCTGAAGCGATTCAACAAACCATTTCACAAGCCTTAAATGGCAATGCCCTACGTGAAGATTTCCTTGCGAATGCTGTTGCAGATTTATCTCAAATTCAGCAAATCCAAATCATTGCCTGTGGTACCAGTTACCATGCGGGTATGATTGCAAAATATTGGTTTGAACAGCTCATTGATCTGCCTTGCCAAGTGGAAATCGCGAGTGAATTTCGCTATCGTACACCAGTGATTGTCAATAATACCCTATATGTCTGTATTTCTCAGTCCGGCGAAACAGCAGATACTTTAGCTGCCCTGCGCGATACTCAAAAGCGTGCTACAGCAAAAAGCTTAGACATCATTACGATGACCATTTGCAATGTCGCAACATCTTCCATGGTACGTGAAACCAACCATAGCTTATTAACTCTGGCAGGTCCTGAAATTGGTGTTGCATCCACCAAAGCATTTACCACGCAGCTTGCAGCGCTTATGTTATTGGTACTCAAAATAGGTACGATTAAGAATCGTATCTCTACACAACAGGTGGCTGAGATTACCGCTGGACTTTGGCACTTACCTAAAGTCATTTTAGATACTTTACGGAACGACGCTGAAATTCTCCGCCTCTCTGAACTATTTGTAGAGAAACAGCATTGCTTGTTCCTTGGTCGTGGGACTCACTTCCCTATTGCACTCGAAGGTGCATTGAAACTAAAAGAAATTTCTTATATTCATGCAGAAGGCTATGCAGCTGGCGAACTTAAACACGGCCCACTCGCTTTAGTTGATAATGAGATGCCAGTGGTCATTCTCGCACCGCAAGATGACATGCTCGATAAACTCAAATCCAATATGGAAGAAGTCCAAGCGCGTGGCGGGGAACTCTTTGTCTTTGCCGATGAAAACAGTGGCATCCAAGCCAAAGACCGCCAACATGTGGTCTATGTGCCAAGCATCAGCCCTGTATTAGCTCCGATTGTTTATAGCGTTCCCGTACAGCTCTTGTCCTATCATGTTGCCGTACTTCGAGGAACCGATGTCGATCAGCCTCGAAACTTAGCTAAATCCGTAACTGTTGAATAATAACGTTTAAAGGGCTGACTTCCAGCCCTTTCATTTTTAAATAGGGTAATAAAATGACTTTAACCTGCTTCAAAGCCTACGACATCCGTGGAAAGCTTGGCACAGAACTCAATGAAGATATTGCATATAAAATTGGTCGTGCTTATGGGCAAATTTATCAACCAAAAACAGTTGTGATTGGTGCCGATGTTCGTCTAACCAGTGAAAGCCTTAAACAAGCAACCATTCAGGGTTTAAATGATGCAGGCGTAAATGTTCTTGATCTGGGTATGACAGGTACAGAAGAAGTTTACTTTGGCGCATTCCATTTAGATGTCCAAGGTGGTATTGAAGTAACGGCCAGTCATAACCCTATGGATTACAATGGGATGAAACTGGTTCGCGAGAACTCACGACCAATTAGTGCGGATACAGGTTTAAAAGAGATTCAAGCGCTTGCTGAATCAGGCAACTTTATCGACGCTACTCAAAAGGGGCTTGTAGAAAAATACAATATCCTACCTGAATTTGTAGATCACCTCATGACCTACATTGACCCGAATAAGATTCGCCCAATGAAACTTGTCACCAATGCAGGTAATGGTGCAGCAGGGCATGTAATTGATGCGATAGAAGAAAAATTTAAAGCATTAAATATCCCAGTCGAGTTCATCAAAATCCACCATGAAGCTGATGGCAATTTCCCAAATGGAATCCCTAACCCTATTTTAATCGAAAACCGTGATAGTACCAGCCAAGCAGTACTTAAGCATGGTGCAGATATGGGGATTGCTTGGGATGGGGACTTTGACCGTTGTTTCTTGTTTGATGAAAAAGGCCAATTCATTGAAGGTTATTATATTGTTGGCCTCTTAGCACAAGCCTTTCTACTCAAACAAGCAGGTGAAAAGATTGTGCATGACCCTCGTTTAACCTGGAATACATTAGATATTGTTGAGAAACATCAAGGGATCGCCGTCCAATCTAAATCAGGCCATGCATTCATTAAAGATGTAATGCGTGAGCACAATGCTGTATATGGTGGTGAAATGAGTGCTCACCATTACTTCCGTGATTTTGCTTACTGTGATAGTGGAATGATTCCGTGGTTATTGGCTGTTTCTGTACTATCTGAAACAGGTCAATCTTTATCTTCATTGGTTGAGGATATGATTGCAAAATTCCCGTGCTCAGGTGAAATTAACTTCAAAGTTGCCGATACACAAGTCACCATTCAAAAGATCTTTGATCATTTTGCTGACCAAAATCCAGTAATTGATCAAACTGATGGCGTGAGTTTAGATTTTGGTATTTGGCGCCTAAATGTACGGGCTTCAAATACTGAACCACTATTACGCTTAAACATTGAAAGTGATGCAAGTAAAAACCCTGAACCAATACAAGTCTATGTCGATCAGTTGACCCAACTTATCCAAGCTTAAGCAATATTTAGCCTCAAATAAAAAACCATTCAAACGATTTAACATCGTTTGAATGGTTCATGTATAGATACGTTTTTTAAGAAAGTCTTTTTAACTTAGTAAAATAAAGAGCGATCCAAAGGAATTTCAACCCCTAAAGACACGCCGCTATCTCCACCATACACGTCAGAGTCACTGACCCAACCACTTAATTTCAACGGCGTATTCGGACGAAGATAATGTGTCCACGTTAAATCCAGAGCTTTGATTTCATCTTTTTGTGGAAAAGCATGATTGATTTCAAGTCCTGACTGATTCACTTTTGCCAACAAGATGCGACCATTTAAACGATTCATTTTATCGAAACGAATATCCCCACCTAAAGATTGTATCGGCTTTAAGCGGGGTAAATTCGCCTTCTATAGACATGACACCCTTTTTTTTGATCATATCTAATACAC
>NZ_DKIK01000030.1:0-7854 GCF_002454215.1 Acinetobacter sp. UBA6720 | reverse complement strand
AGTTACTTATGGCAATGAATATTTGCGCCACAACCTAAGTTTCCAACGTTGGTTAGAACATGCCATTTTTGACCGACATTGCTTTCAGTTTCGTGATCTAAATAGCCAACATTTACTGGCTCAGCATTTTCAAGTGTGGCTTGAAGCCTTAAAAAAACAAGGCGTCAAACAGCTCAGTCTGCATAGCTCAACATTGCTAGCAGATGAAAAGAACCCCAACCCAAATATTGAACTGCTTGCGACCCCACATATTATTGTGAGCCATCAAGCACAGCAAAAAACAGCTTGGATTTTCGGTAAAGAACTGGCTGAGTGGTACAGCGCTGAACACGATTTTATAGTTCCAAAGGCACAACAAAGCTCAATCCGTAGCGAAAATTTATGGCGTTTTGAACTGAATCATAAACTCAGCAAACGCATTGAAGCGGACTTACAAACGCCGAAATGGGATGAAATCGAAAACTTTACCGAAAAAGAACTCTTTAGTGCACCATTTGCACAAGGTTTCGTCGAACCCGAGACGGTAGACTTACCTTACTATGGACAACAAGATGCCACAGATACAGCCCACCGTCTCGCACTTTTACCGACAGACTACGCTGCTGATTATGCACATCAAACGCTGTATCGTTTAGATGCCCTATCAGCATTGATCCAAACCAAGATTCAACATCCTTACAGTGCAGAAGGCCAAGTGCTCACGCCAGATGAGCAATTGAACCTACGTCATTTTGAGCAAAAGCTTGATGATTTAAGTACAAAGTTCATCGTGAAAGTAGCCAATCACTATCAAACCGCGCAGCTCACAGCCAAAGACACGACTACACCACTGGATGCTCACAATCATTCAACGCCTAAATTGAATACAATAGAGACCAAGCATCATGAAACACACCATAAATCAGGAAAAACTGGGGTGTTTGCTTTAATTGTGATTACACTTTTAATTTGCGTATTGGGCTATTACTTTGGGTTATAATCCCCGCTAATATAAAAAGCGCCAAACTTATCCGTGGGCGCTTTTTTATTTCACCACACTGAATCATGCTGTAATTAAATAATTAAAAGGCCGGATCTTAATTTGTATTTTATGTTCATCGGCATGTTGATTAATATAATGATTGACTGAAACCACCTCGCCTTCTAGCTCTGCATCAGGCCCATACATAATTTTGACCGACTCCCCTTTCCTTGGAACCATTTGTAACTCTACAGCAATACTGCCTTGTCCCATCCCTGTAATCTCTACAAGCATATCCTGCTCCTTTTCTTTTTAGTCTTTTTATTTATTAGGCATCGAGCACCTTTGAGATTAAAGCAGTTTTATGTAACTAAAGCTTAATGGTTCGCCTTGATCGCTGAGTAGGCACTGCTCTTTTTCGATTTAAACGTTATGCTTTTCAATAGCCAACTGGTCTAAAAAACGACTCACCTGTTTTGGTGTCTTTAAATGAATCCACTTTATATGCTGATATTCGGGCATCTGCATCATGTTTAAATATTTTTTTCTATTTTTAGCATGGGTTTTCACCATCCACCAAATGATTGAATCACGACCAAACATACGCAAGAGGCTTTCACGATTATTGGAGTTTTCCCATAAATCTTGTTGCGCCCATGCACGTTGAACAGCACGTTTCACAGAACGATACAGATTGACTGGAAATGGTAAGTCCAACCAAATAACCGTATCAATTTCCGCCCATTTCACAGGAATGGCTCGGGTATAGTTACCATCAATGACATAACCTTGTGTCGCTTTTTGTGTTTCAGACTCAATTTTGGCAAAAAATACTTCATCTGGACATTCCTGCCAATCATCCAACCAAAATAAGTTATCTAATTCAATATAATGCAAGCCTAGCTTCTCAGCCAAAGCTCTGGAAAAGGTCGATTTGCCCGTGGCTGATGTACCAACTACGTTTATTCTTTTCATTGTTGTATCCAATTCCAATCCAAGCTTTTTCGCTATACATCATCATGGTTGTATCACACGCTAATGTCTAGTCTATGATTTGCTTTGATGCATCCCGCTCAAATCACATAATCATAATATCCAACGCTCACCCGCCCGATGGAATATTTTTAGTTTTTGATGAATACCTATAACGCTCTAATTTTGAAACATCAAAACTCTCAATGGGATTAAAAGAATAGGCAATAAAAAAGACCGCTAAAAAGCGGTCTTTTTTTAAGTCTTAAAGACTTATGCAGCTAATGCATCTTTAGCTTTAGAAGCTAAAGCAGCAAATGCAACTGCGTCATGCATAGCGATGTCAGCAAGTACGCGACGGTCGATAATCACTTGAGCTTTTTTCAAGCCAGCGATCATACGGCTGTACGATAAACCATTTAGACGAGCACCAGCATTAATACGCGCAATCCATAGAGCACGGAATTGACGTTTTTTCTGACGACGGTCACGGTAAGCGTATTGACCCGCTTTGATTACTGCTTGGAACGCTACGCGATATACGCGTGAACGAGCGCCGTAGTAACCTTTAGCACGAGCAAGAATTTTTTTATGACGGCGATGAGCCTGTACACCACGTTTTACACGAGCCATTTATAATCTCCTTAGATGTATGGGCACATACGACGAACTGAAGCAACGTCACTCACGTGAACCATTACACAGCCGCGTAATTGACGAATACGCTTAGCAGATTTTTTGGTCAAAATGTGGCGTTTGAACGCTTGTTTACGCTTGAAACCGTTTGCAGTCGCTTTGAAACGCTTAGCTGCACCACGGCGAGTTTTCATCTTAGGCATAACAACCTCTTTTGAACACCTGTTCGGAACGTTTGCACCATTGCAAAACGACCTGCAGGTAAGGGAGCGAATATTCTAATCGAATTTTGTCTAAAACAAAAGCAAATAATCAACAATAAAAGTAAGCTTAGTCTATTTCCCGATAAGCTTTAAGCGATGAATTTATAAACACACGCACATCCAAGCCGTATAATGCCTCATCCATCTAATATTGTATCCTTATGAACGTCAAACAGGATGCGTTTGCTGCGCTCCGCTATCGAGACTTCTCGATTGTTACACTCAATCAATTTTGCCTGACGCTTGCCATTTTAATTCAGGAAATTATTGTGGCGTACTCCTTGTACACCCTCACTAAAGATCCACTGACTCTAGGTTTAATTGGTTTAGCAGAAGCAATCCCCTTTATTGCACTTTCCTTATGGGGTGGTTATTTTGCGGATCGTTTTAATAAACAAAGTATCATGAAAATCTGCTTATTCTGTGCCATTCCACTACCCTTGGTTTTATGGGGGTTATTTCATGCTTATAGCTTAAAGCAAATTGAACTCTCCACCCTGTCATGGGGTGTTTATGCCGTGATCTTTGGTCTAGGAACGATTCGAGGTTTCTATAATCCATCTGCAACATCACTCAAACCCTTTTTAATTCCACGAGACATTTATGCCAACGGCGCCACATGGACCACCATTGGTTGGCAAAGTGGGGTGATTATTGGCCCGATGCTGGGTGGGTTGATGTTGGCTTTTTTAGGTCGTGAAACCAGTTTAATCAGTGTAGCAGTGCTACTTGGTCTGTGCTTTTTACTCATCAATCTTTTAAGTAAACGCACGTTTCCTAAAATTGAAACAGAACATGTGCTGCAAAGCCTAGGTGAAGGCTTTCGCTTTATTGCTAAAACTAAAATCGTCCTTTGGGCCATCTCACTCGACTTAGTCTCGGTACTGTTCGGTGGTGTGATTGCTTTACTCCCTATCTTTGCTGAAGATATTTTAAAAATTGGTCCAGAAGGATTAGGCTATTTACGTGCAGCACCGTCAATTGGTGCGCTTATCACCATGATTGCGCTGACTCGTTTTCCACCCACCCGACATGCTTGGCGCAATATGCTACTTGCTGTTGCAGGTTTTGGGCTATTTACACTTTTGTTTGCTTACTCAAACTCCTTATGGCTGTCTTTGTTTGCTCTGGCTATGACAGGGGCTTGCGACAGTATTTCAGTGGTAATCCGTCAGACCATTTTACAAATTTATCCTCCTGAGAATATGCGAGGTCGTGTTGCGGCAGTAAACGGTATGTTTGTATCGAGTAGTAATGAATTAGGGGCATTTGAGTCAGGTCTTGCAGCTAAATATTTAGGTCCTGTGATTGCAACAGTTTTTGGCGGCAGCATGACCTTATTGGTGGTCGCACTGAGTTGGGCTAAAACCAAAGACTTATTTGGCGTCGACATTACTCAAGCCGAGCAGAAATAGTTTTTAATTTAACAATATAACTTGCGAGTCTTTTCAATTCAGGAAATACTCGCAACCATTATTTAAGTCATACGCACTGGATGCGTTATAAAAGAAATTGATCATATGAAACCACTCTTATTGCTTGCATTATCAACATTGCCCGTTCATTTAAGCCATGCAGCTCAGCCACCATTAGAACTCACCATTCAAAAAAGTTCAGCTCAATCAGCACATTTGACCACGCGTATTCAATGGGTCGATTTTCCCAAACCCCAATATAAAAATAGCGATTTAAATCAGCAAAACCGTGCAGCGATTATTCGTATCTATGCAGATGAAACAGGCGATGTGACCAAAGCCACCGTACAGGAAAGTACTGGGCTCAAAGCTTTGGATGAAAAGTTGGTGAATGCTGTGCTTCAAGCCAAAGTAAAACCTTTTGTTGAAGATGATACTGCTTCTGCCGTCATTGGTTATCAAGTTTTTAATTTAAAACTAACGCCAGATGACGCCGAAGCATGTAACTACACCTTTGACTCTAAGAACTGGCTTGCGCAACAACAGCAACAAAAAGTGCCTTTTCAATATCAGGCTCAACCTACGCTTGCGCTAGATTCAACGCAGTTGAATGGTCATGACCGTCAAATTAAATTTAGCTTTAAAGCCGATAAACACGGTAACATTAAGAAGCCCAAAATTACCAAAGGTTCAGGTATTTACGAGCTTGATCAACAAGTTTTACAAGCCGTTGCAAATAGCAAAGTCAGTGTTAAACGCACAGCAAGCACATTGTGGCTCTATAAAAAATCTAAATTTAAAGATGTGATTGAATTTGACCTTGAGTCTTGTCACTAAAATCTAAAAGGACACGAGTTTTCGATAGCTCGTGTCCTGACTTCTTACAAACCTAAAAACCATTAAAAATCTGTTGGTCAATGACAGCATTTGAAGACCGATTAGAATTGACTAAACATCCAATACACAAAAAGATAACGCCCTATTTTTGCAATGCTCACCATCAATAAGAAACGAACAAAGTTTTCTTTGAGCAATCCTGCAATCAGAGTAATCGGATCACCAATGATGGGCACCCAACTAAGCAATAAAGACCAAAAACCATATTTTTGATAAATGCCCTGTGCCTGCAACATCTTTTGCTCTGAGACTGGAAACCATTTTTTGTTTTTGTATTGCTCAACTTTAAGACCCAGCCACCAATTGACACAACTACCTAGAACATTGCCTAAACTGGCGACAGCCACTAGTAACCAAACTGGATACTGCGTCTGAGCCAACAATCCCACCAAGACTGCCTCTGACTGTAACGGTAGCAGTGTCGCAGCTCCAAAAGCAGAAAGGAAAAGCAGTCCTAAGGTCCACATCATTTTATGATTTTAAACCCAGTTTTTTCTTGGTTGAGTTATAGGTGTAGCCTGACCAGACCAATGTTAAAATCAACAAAAACCAACGTGACCATGAATACTTATCGGCAATCGGTTCAATTGCAGCACGGAGTACCGCCTGATCTTTGGTATTGAGCAGTTCAATGATTTTTTGAATGTGTACCGCTTCAGCTACAAAAAGCATCAAACATCCAGCAATCCCCACAATAATACTGAGATAGATTTTAGGATTCGCTTCAATAATGCGGGTTAAATTGAGGAAAAACTCTTTTTTCATTACGCTGATGTCCAAACAACTTTCAACAAAAAAGCCACCCACCGGTGGCTTTAAAGAATGGCTTATACCTTGAAGGCACTAAGCTTAACACAATTCAAGTCATTACTTTTGTACCTAATTAACTCGAATCGCCAGTGCTCGTTGTACTGCAGGGCGTGCTTGAATACGCTCCATATAAGCTTTGACATTAGGATAATCATTTAAATCAATTTGTTGCCATTCATAACGCAAAATCCATGGGAAAATCGCCATGTCTGCAATTGAATACTCTCCTGCCACATAATCTTGCCCAAAAAGTTGCTTGTCTAATACAGCATATAGACGTTTGGTTTCATTAACATAGCGTTCAGTTGCATAGGCAATACGTTCAGGAGCAAATTTACTAAAATGATGGTTCTGTCCAAGCATAGGGCCAAAACCACCCATTTGCCACATTAACCATTGCTCAACTTCAACACGGAACTGCTCATCCCGTGGATAAAACTGCCCTGTTTTACGCCCTAAATACTGCAGAATTGCTCCTGACTCAAACACCGAAATAGCTTCACCTTTGGGGCCATCTTGATCCACAATCGCAGGAATTTTATTGTTAGGTGAAATACGAAGAAAATCAGGTTGAAATTGGTCATTTTCTAAAATATTAATGGGAAAGACTTGATACTCCAAACCCATTTCTTCTAATGCGATGCTAATTTTATGTCCGTTGGGTGTTCCCCAATAGTACAAATCAATCATTCTTATTTCCTAAGTTTATTCGCTTATTTTAGATACACGATATCATAATTAAACGTGATTATTTTTATGTAATTTTATATATTATTTAGCACATATTTGAATAAAAACCACCCAACAAAATGAATAAAATCATTGATATTCCAAGCCCGATCAATTTAAAAGACCCGCTTGAAGCGACTCAATGGGCAAAAGAAGCGAATATTAAACGTCCTTACCGGTTAGAGTTCTTCAAACACTATATTTCACAAATTCTAAGCCACCCAAAGCCTGATGTTCGTATTTTAGAACTAGGTTCAGGGCCAGGTTTCTTGGCATATGAACTTCTAGATAGACGCCCCAATATCAATTATACCGCCGTCGATTTTTCAGTAGCCATGCATAGCTTAGCCAAACAACGTTTAGCTACTATTGCTTATACGTCTGTAGATTTCATCATCGCTGATTTTAAACAGCAGGACTGGTATACCGCCCTTCTTAATCAACGCTTTGATTATGTTGTCATTCATCAGGCTTTACATGAACTTCGCCATAAAGCATATACCAACGATTTTCATAAAAGCATTGCGCAACATGTAATTCAGCCTAATGGTACATATTTCATCACTGACCATCTTGCTGAACCCGATGGACAGATGGGTAATCGAGAATTATATATGAATAAACATGAACACATTGAGAGCCTAAAGAATAGTGGCTTTGGTAATGTTGAAATTGCACTTGAAATAGATGGCTTATGTGCTTTTCAAGTTACTTTATAGCTAGATTAGATGCAGTTTATTAAAAATGGTTCATCGTTAGGTAATAAAAAAGCACTGCATAGGCAGTGCTTTTTTTAATCAATAGATTATTACTTTTTCTTTTTAGGACCAAGCAACATACCCATTTGACGACCTTCCATTTTCGGTGCTTGTTCTACAACACCCACTTCAACCACATCTGCTTCAACTTTTTGTAATTGAGCCAAACCAAGTTGTTGGTGTGCCATTTCACGACCACGGAAACGAAGGGTAATTTTTACTTTGTTGCCTTCTTCAAGGAACTTAGTGATTGCACGTAGTTTTACGTTGTAATCACCAACATCAGTACCCGGGCGGAGTTTGATTTCTTTCACCTGTACTTGATGCTGTTTTTTCTTCGCTTCTTTCTGCTTTTGCTTTAGATCAAACAAATGCTTGTTGAAGTCCATGATTTTACAAACAGGCGGTTCAGC
>NZ_DKIK01000094.1:1918-5838 GCF_002454215.1 Acinetobacter sp. UBA6720 | reverse complement strand
CAATAAAAAACCAGTGACGTTGCCCTCACTGGTTTAGTTTTTTAGACCAAAGCCCTTTACTGCCAATGCTTCAGCTTACTGGTTTGACCAATGCCCACATTAAAACTATTGGTAGGATCAAGCTTTTCATAATGCGTTCGTAGTGCAGGTTTTGCTACATATAAATGTCCGACATTATGCTCAGCTGGGTATTCCGCCCCACGAGCATCCAGTAAATGCCACATTTGGTGTTCCATCGCCAAAGGATCTACGCCTTTTTTCACAATATAGTCCTGATGAAACACATGACATAAAAAGTGACCATAATAGAGTTTATGAACAATCAGATCATCCATCTCTTTGGGCAAGGTTTCCACCCACTCACGATCATTACGACGTAATGCAATATCCAGAGCCACAATATCTTCAACCTCTGAACGATGCGTATCCCGATAGCGAATTGCTGCACCTGCAACGGCAAAACGATGTAAAAATGCTTTACGTCCTTCTTCCTCGCTACAGTGGAAAAAATCACCTGAGCTTTTATCTCGGAAATAACGTTTTAAAAAGCTTTCAACTTGCTCGACATCTTGATTTTCAATCCGAATAACCAAATGATGTTCATACAGATCACGGAAGGCATTCATCCGTTTCGGTAAATGATTGGGCAAAAATTTGGTGATCAATTGCAGGGCTTTATCTGACAGTCCTTTCATACCAAATTTTTCTAAGTACGCATCGACCTTATCTTTCATTGCAAATGCAGCAGGTACTTTGGCTGTACCTAGCTTTTCAATGAACATGAAGGTGTCTTTACCGTACTCTGCCCCAATGTCATAAGCCACGCGGTGGATGTATTCCCCTGCAATCGGTAATCGCGGCAAATCTTTTAGTAAAAAACGGCGGATTTCAGTCAAATCATCATGTGAATTTGTACCCACGTAGAATACTTGGCTTGGAATTTTTTCAAAGGTATCCAAACGTACGGCAAAGACACATACTTTACCTGCTGAACCCGATGCTTCATATAAACGAGATGGATCGGCATTAAAACGCGCGGGCGTATTTTCATCCACTTGTTTAACATCATGTCCATAACGATGGTCCGATGCGCAGCAGCCTGAGTTATTGATAATATCGCCGATTTGATAATTTTTCGTTTCAAGCTTGCTTAGAATTTCTTCAGGTGTTTCGCCTAGGTTCACTCCCAAGTGATTCACCAACTCTAACTGACCATCATCATTAACACGGGCATACAAAGCTAACTCAGTATAAGCAGGACCACGACGTACCAAAGCACCGCCTGAGTTATTACAGACGCCGCCTAAAACTGAAGCTCCAATACACGATGAACCAATCACCGAGTGTGGCTCCCGATTAAATGGCACCAATTCTTTTTCAAGTCTATCTAATGTTGCACCGGGTAAACAAATCACTTGCTGACCGTCATTAATGACCTGAATGCCAACCAAACGACGCGTGCTGATCAGAACCACAGGACGGTCATAGTCATCGCCAAAAGGTGTTGAACCACCAGTCAAACCTGTGTTGGCTGCTTGCATAATTACAATACAATCTGCATCAACAGCCGTTTGCAATACTTGCCACTGTTCCAGTAATGACCCCGGTGCAACAACAGCCAGTACTTTTCCTGCACCGTAACGACGACCTTGGCGGTATAAACGTGTGTCTTTATCGTCAGTTAAAACGTGTTGTTTACCAACGATATTTATTAAGTTTTCAATAACGTATTGTGGAGATCGAGGGTTCATATTTGTTATTTCCAATGATTATAATCCCCCTAAATCCCCCTTTTCCAAAGAGGGACTTTTTCTTTACCTTAGGCATTTAAAGTAAAAGAAAAATTATTTATACCTGCAACATAAATTCTAATCGGTATAACTCCTCCCTTTTAAAGGGAGGTTGGAGGGATTATATAAATAGCAATAATCACGGTATTGATGTAAATACCTATTGAATGCCCGTTTACCGTGTGAGAACGCTTCTACTGATATAATGAATTACTCAGCCAATTCTTTCTCTAACTTCACTAAACAGTCAGACGTAATATCAGCAATGGTTTTTGCACCTGTTAAAGTCATTGCCACACGCATTTCTTTATCAATCAGTTCCAATAGATTTGAAACACCTTCACCGCCTGCTGCACCGAGTGCATAAACAAAAGCACGACCGAGCATACACGTGTCCGCACCCAACGCCAGCATACGTACCACGTCTAAACCATTACGAATACCCGAATCCGCAAGGATTTTAATATCACCCTTGACTGCATCTGCAATTGGTGGAAGTGCACGTGCAGAAGATAAAACGCCATCCAGCTGACGACCACCATGGTTTGAAACCACAATCCCATCTGCACCGAAACGCACTGCATCTTTGGCATCTTCAGGATCTAGGATGCCTTTAATGACCATTGGCCCATCCCAAAACTCACGAATCCACTCAAGGTCTTTCCACGAAATAGACGGATCGAAGTTAGAACCTAACCAACCAATATAATCTTCCAGACCTGTAGGCTTACCTAAGTATTTGGAAATATTACCCAAGTCATGCGGACGTCCCATCATGCCGACATTCCACGCCCAGTGTGGGTGGAAACACGACTGCATATAACGGCGCATTGCTGCATTTGGACCACTCATACCCGAGTGGGCATCACGGTAACGTGCGCCCGGAACAGGCATATCCACAGTAAACACCAAGGTTGAACAGCCTGCCGATTTAGCACGTTCCAAAGCATTTTTCATGAAACCACGGTCACGCAGTACATAGAGCTGGAACCACATTGGACGCTGAATCGCAGGCGCCACTTCCTCAATTGGACATACTGAAACGGTAGACAGTGTAAATGGAATACCCTTTTTATCTGCAGCGACAGCAGCTTGAACTTCACCGCGGCGTGCATACATGCCTGTTAAACCCACAGGAGATAATGCAACAGGCATCGACAAAGTTTCATCAAACAGTTTGGTCTCTAAACTTAACTGTGACATGTCGTTCAGTACACGCTGGCGCAAAGCAATTTTTGATAAATCTTCTACATTACGCTTCAGGGTATATTCTGCATACGCACCACCATCGATGTAATGGAATAAAAATGGCGGTAAACGACGTCGTGCCGCTTCACGGTAGTCATTGGCAGAAGAAATAATCATGCTTATATCCTGTTTAATCGACTGGCGCGCTGACGACGAGCTTCTTCTTCATCAATCATTCGCACCTGTTGTACTACAAACTCAATGTGTCCACAGACTGCTTTACGTGCAGCTTTTGGATCACGACGTTCAATTGCATTCATGACTTGAAAGTGCTGATCATGCAATTGATCAAAACGGTGTGCTTCGCTATAGACTTTTCGACGTCCCAAAGCGACGTTGAACTGCAACAAATCGAACAGACCACGCATCATCTGAATCAAAACCAAATTATGAGAGGCTTCAGCAATCGCCAAATGAAATTTCGCATCTGCACGAGCCGCCTCATCATCATTTCCCAAAGCCTGAAAATGGTTAATCTGATCATAATGATGTCGGATGTTCACCAGATCTTCTTGGGTTGCGCGTTGTGCTGCATACCAAGTTGTTCCACCTTCTAAAATAATGCGCGCCTCTTGCACATCAAATCGGTAGGCAGGATCCTCACTCATCAAATTACTAATCGGTTGTACGATTTGATAACTGGACCAAGTTGCTGGTAATTGTTTTAAAAAAGTCCCCGCCCCCACTTTGCTGACCAACATACCCATGCTGGTCAACTGCGAAATGGCCTCTCTTAAAGAAGAGCGAGAGACTTGAAGCTGTTCACACAGTTTTCTTTCAGCAGGCAGACGGTCTCCAACTTGCATATTGCTTTGTTCAATCAATACACGCAGGCTTTGTACAGCTTTATCGGAGACTTTCATCTGCTTTCCTTAACGTTGA
>NZ_DKIK01000094.1:0-1852 GCF_002454215.1 Acinetobacter sp. UBA6720 | reverse complement strand
ACACAATTTGTGTTATGGAATCATCCATGGGAACACATAGGCTTGTAGAGTAATCATAATACCCATCATAATTGTGAACGTTATACTGTGTTTTAAGGTAAAACGGAATAAATCAGACTCTTTACCAACCAGTCCTACCGCCGCACACGCAATAGCAATCGATTGAGGTGAAATCATCTTACCGGTCACACCACCACTGGTATTGGCTGCCACCAGTAAAACTTCTGGCACACCAATTTGCTGAGCTGTGGTGGCTTGAAGCGCTGCAAACAATGCATTGGCAGAAGTATCTGAACCCGTGAGGAATACCCCCAACCAACCCAAGAAAGGTGAGAAGAACGTAAATGCCGAACCTGTATGTGCAAGGGCCAAAGCCAAGGTCGAAGACATACCCGAATAGTTTGCGATAAAAGCAAAAGACAACACCATACCAATTGAATAAATGGGAACTTTCAACTCATTCAGGGTTTCACCAAAAGTTACCACAGCATCTTTCGGTTTCATCTTCAAATAGGCAATGGTGATCAATGCTGCAATAAAAATCGCAGTTCCTGTCGCCGAGATCCAATCAAATTTGTAAATCGCGTCATAGTCTTTAATTTCAGCAACTACAGGTGGCATTTTTTGAATCATTTGATGCAAAAATGGCACTTTGATTGAAATCACGAGATCATGCAATGCACCGTCTTTGGCAAATAAATCCTTAAACGGTTTCACACTCCAGATCGTTACCATCACAGTTAAAATCACGAATGGAGTCCATGCTTTTGCAATTTGTCCTACAGTGTATTTTTGCTGTTTTTGTGCAGCCACATCTTCACTCATCGTTGCGTCTTGATCTGCAAAACGGAAAATGTGCTTCGGCTGCCAGTATTTAAACAAAATTGTTAAAGAAACCAAGGATGCAATTGCAGCCGTAATATCGGGTAATTCTGGACCAACAAAGTTAGAAGTTAAGTATTGTGCAATTGCAAAGCTACTTGCACCTACCACAACTGCTGGCCATGTTTCTTTAACACCGCGCCAGCCGTCCATGATTGCCATAATCCAGAACAACACGATTGGCACCATAAATGGTAGCTGACGGCCCACCATTTGGCTGATTTCCATCGTATCGACACCAGAGACTTGTCCAGCAACGATAATTGGAATACCCATCGCACCAAAAGCCACAGGTGCTGTGTTTACGATTAGGCATAGACCTGCTGCATATAACGGTTTAAAGCCTAAACCGACTAATAATGCTGCGGTAATCGCCACAGGAGCACCAAAGCCTGCAGCACCCTCTAAGAAAGTACCGAAAGCAAAACCCACCAACAGCATTTGTAAGCGCTGATCTTCAGTAATTGAGAGAATAGAAGAACGAATGATGTCAAACTGGCCTGTCTTCACTGAAATTTTATACAGGAATACCGCACCAATAATGATCCATGCAATCGGCCATAAACCGTAGAGGAAACCATAAGCCATCGATGCGAATGCCATCAGCACCGGCATCTTATAGACAAATAAAGAGACAAGAAGTGCAAGTACAACGGTGATCGTACCTGCCACACTGCCTTTTAAACGAAATACCGCGAGCGCCAAAAAGAAGAAGATAATCGGAATCAGTGCAATTAGACTTGAAATCCAAATATTCCCCATGGGATCATAAATTTGTTGCCACTGTTGAAGCATTGTCTACTCCTTGAAATGCTTAACTACTAGATTGAATAGTTTATTACACTTATATACCAAACTGGTATGACCATTTTAGTATTTAAGAGATAAAATGTACATTTTATATTAGAAATATTAGCCGAAAAACGCAATAGACAAGCTTTAATTTTTTTTTGGTGTGACCAATTTTAGA
>NZ_DKIK01000201.1:2837-3234 GCF_002454215.1 Acinetobacter sp. UBA6720 | reverse complement strand
ATCGACCCAGTTCCATTCAGCAAACGACTTGCTCTGTCCAAGTAAGATAAACAACCACAGGGATAAGCTACAGGCAGTCGCTACACATAACAAAGGCCAGCGGTAGTAAGCAAAGTATTTAGGCATAGCATTTTTTGAAATGATTTATTTTCACCCAAGCTAAACAGATTTAGATGACAGTTTGATGGCAAAGGCTAGAGTCAAAATAGATCAGTGTATTTTTGCTTTTTGAGAATAAAAATGCTGAAAAACTCTATCTTTGTGGTGAATATGCATCATTCTGTATGCTCATAATTTTCTCTATACAGATCAAATTAGCTCACTTTTTGCTGAAAATGACCAAAAACAAATAAAAAGGGCAGATCGTAAAAGGCACTGTCACATCATGTTCATATTC
>NZ_DKIK01000201.1:0-2671 GCF_002454215.1 Acinetobacter sp. UBA6720 | reverse complement strand
AGCACACTGGTCCTGTCAATGCTGAGCATGACGCATCTACATGCCGAAGATAACACGGTGGAATATGTACAGGTCATTGGTCAAGCTGCAAGTATGGATAAAGCACTCAAAGAACAAAAACGTGCCGACCAAATCAGCAGTGTGGTACATGCTGATGGCATTGGACAATTACCCGATGATAATGCCGCAGAAGCGTTGCAACGGATACCGGGTGTATCTACAGAGCGTGACCAAGGCGAAGGACGTTTTGTTTCAGTTCGTGGTTTAGGCGCTGACTTAAATGCAGTGACCATCAATGGTACTTTGGTTCCCGCGCCTGAAAGCGATCGCCGTGGCGTGGCATTGGATGTCTTACCATCAGAGCTGGTGCAGTCTTTGGCTGTGGTGAAAACGCTGACACCAGATATGGATGCCAACTCATTAGGCGGTACGGTGCAAGTCGAAAGTTTATCAGCCTTTGACCATGACGGTTTGTTTTATACGGGAACGGTTGAAGGTGGTTATGATGAAAAACGGGAAAAATATAGCCCTAAAGCATCGGGTGCCATCAGTAACCGTTTCAGTGTTGGTGAGGGGCAAGACAACCTTGGGGTAGCGTTGGCACTGAGTTATCAAAACCGAAAATTTGGCTCGGACAATGTTGAAACGGGTGGGGCTTGGAATGGCGACGCACTTGAAGAAACCGCAATGCGCCAATATGACATCGAGCGTGAGCGCATTGGTGCGGGGTTGAATTTTGATTACCGCCCCAATGACACAGGCGAATACTATTTAAGAACGTTATATAGCCGATTTAAAGATACCGAATCGCGTCAAGAAGTTTCAGTTGAATTTGCCGATCCGCAAACTGCGGGGCAAAGTGGAGATGCCGAAGTCACTCGTTCATTAAAAAGCCGTGTTGAAACGCAAGAAATTCAGTCCTTTGTTTTAGGGGGCAAGCAAGGTTTCGGTACTTGGACGGTGGAAGGTCAACTCGGTTATAGCGAAGCATCGGAGGAAAATCCGGGTGGTATTTCGGGGGCGAAATATAAAGCTGAGTTTAGCAATGTTGGTTTTAGCAGTACCCAAAAGCCAGTTATAACAGCAGATCAAGATTTTTATGATGCTGCCAACTATGAGCTAGATTCGGTGTCGTGGGAAAAGTCTAAAACCACCGATAAAGAATACAACGGTAAATTAGACTTTTTAAAAGACTATATGTTGGGGAATTATGCTGCTGCATTGAAGTTCGGGGGCAAAATCAGTCAACGTGAGAAAACCAATAATACCGATGAATGGAAATATAAAGACCTCAGCACGTCAAGTTCAGATTTCAATTCAAACAGTCACTATGAACTGGGACAGTTTGGTCCAAGCATCAATGAAAATGCCATTCAGGACAAAATAAATGGGCTAAATGCTGCTGACTATGTGGTTGCGGATGGCTCCATCATTAATGACTTTAAGTCAAATGAAGACATACAAGCGGCTTATGTCATGAATACGATTGATTTGGATCAATTGCGTGTGATTGCTGGTTTACGTTATGAAAATACCAACTTTGAAGCACGTGGTTTTGAGTTTAATGATGATGTGATCACTGCGACCAAATATGAAAATGACTATGATCATTGGTTGCCAAGCTTACATTTGCGTTATCAATTGGCGGACAATACCTACCTGCGTGCGGCATGGACCAATAGTGTCGTGCGTCCGAACTTTGCCCAAAGTGCGCCAGGTGTTTACATAGATGGTGATGAAGCTGAGTTTGGTAACCCAATGTTAAAGCCTTTAGAGTCTTCTAACTTTGATTTGGGTGTAGAAAAGTATTTTGGCAAAGCCAGTATGGTGAGTTTTTATAGTTTTTATAAAGATATCGACAATTTTATCTATAACACCAATATTGCAGGGACAGGTCAGTGGGCTGACTTTGATGAAGCTGTGACTTATAAAAATGGTCAAAGTGCCAAACTCTATGGAATGGAGTTTGCCTATTCACAAAAATTTGACCACTTAGGATCACCATGGAACGGGTTCTTGTTGGGTTTAAATACCACCTTTAGTAAGTCAGAGGCGGATATTGATTCGATGAAAGATGGTGAACTTCTGAGTCGTCGTATTCATTTGCCAAATCAGTCGGATGTGGTGGCGAATGCGATGCTTGGCTGGGAAAATGAACGTTTTGGTGTACGACTTTCAGCAAATTATAAATCGAGTTATCTGTATGAACTTGGTGACATTGATACGCCTGAAAAAGATATTTATACCGATGACCAAATCTTCCTTGATTTTAGTAGTCATGTGAACTTATCTAAAAACTTACAGCTCAAGTTTGATGTACAAAACATCACCGATGAGCATTATTACAACTATGCAGGTTCGAAGGCTTATAACGCGCAATATGAAGAGTATGGCCCAGCTTACAAACTGGCACTGACCTATACCCATTTTTAAGTCGAATTAAATTTAGTACTCAGGTTTGCTCAACAGAAGCAGACCTGAGGTTCCTTGCCCAATTTTGAGTATCTCTATGAAATTTTCATCTTTTAAATGGTCTGCTTTAAGCAGTTGCTTGCTGTTATTGAGCGCATGCAGTCAGCACAGCGTGCCCCAAGCTCCGCAAAATAGCCAGTCGTTAAGCTCGGTTGAAATACCAATAGATCAGCCTATGGCAGCGAAGTTGCAATTACGT
>NZ_DKIK01000099.1:0-3679 GCF_002454215.1 Acinetobacter sp. UBA6720 | reverse complement strand
TGCAATTCGTGGGGCAATTTCTGCGATCCAGAAACTGATGCGTCGTACTCAACCAACGCATATGGCGGTCATTTTCGATACCCCTGAACCGACTTTCCGTCATGTGCTGTCGCCCATTTATAAAGGTGACCGCCCAAGTATGCCTGATGAATTATCGGAACAAATTCCATACTTGCATGCCTTAATTCGTGCCTTGGGTATCCCTTTATACATGCTCCCAGGTGCAGAGGCAGATGACATCATCGGGACTTTAGCCAAACGTGCAGAAGCCGCGGGACAGCAAGTGCTGATTTCCACAGGCGATAAAGACATGGCTCAACTGGTGACCGATAAAGTCACCTTAGAAGACAGCTTTAAAGACAAGCCGATGGATGTGAATGGCGTGTTTGAAAAGTTTGGGGTGTGGCCAAACCAAATTATTGACTATCTGACCCTAATGGGCGATGCCTCTGACGGCATTATGGGCGTTCCAGGTGTCGGTGCCAAAACTGCAGCAAAACTCTTAACAGAATATGGCTCGATTGGTGGCATCTTAGAAAATGTCGATAAAATTAAAGGCAAAGTCGGTCAAAACATCAAAGAACATGCCGATGGAATTGCCCTAGATCACCAACTGGCAAGTATTGTCTGCGACTTAGAAACTGGACTGACCTTTGACGATCTTAAACTGCAAGATCCGAATACCGAAGCCTTGCGTTCACTATATACCGAACTGGAATTCCGCCAACAGTTGCAATCATTGGATCATCCAAACAATCCTAATAGTGCAACCTACAAACAAGCAACGCAAGAAATTGTTAAATCAGCACAATCTGAAACCGTTATCAATACGGAAGATCAAGCCGTCCAAAGCAGCGTCGATGACCAACTGGGTCAAGCGAACTACCATACTGTGCTCAGTGCAGAACAGTGGGCATCCTTATTCAAACGTTTAAGTACAGAAAAACGTTTTGCCTTTGATACTGAAACCACCAGTTTAGACTATCGCGTAGCGCAAATTGTCGGTTTTTCAGTCGCATTTGATGCGCAAGATGCCTATTACGTTCCACTTGCACATGATTATGAAAATGCACCTGTGCAACTAGAGCGTGAACAGATCTTGGCACAAATCAAACCGATTTTAGAAGATGAGTCGGTTCAGAAAATTGGCCATCATTTGAAATATGATGCACATGTCTTAGAAAATCATGGCATCGAGCTAAAAGGCTGGTACTTCGATACCATGTTGGCATCTTATGTACTCAATGCTGTAGCAACGCGTCACGGGATGGATGATGTGTCACGTCTCTACCTCAGCCACTTAACCACCACGTTTGAACAAGTAGCAGGTAAAGGCGCAAAACAGAAAACCTTTAACCAAATTGAGATCGAAACCGCTGCACACTATGCCGCTGAAGATGCCCATGTGACTTATCGCCTGTTTGAAGTGCTCAATGCCAAACTACAAAAGCACCCTGAACTGGTCAATATTTTGCACAATGTCGAAATGCCAGTGGCCCGTGCCCTGACCATCATGGAAGAAAACGGCATTGAGCTCGACTTAGACTTCCTCGACCAACTCGGTGTTGAGTTTGCCAATACCATGGCCAATCTCGAAAGCCAAATTACCGAACTGGCGGGACAAAGTTTCAATGTCAGCTCGCCGAAGCAAGTCGGTGAGATTTTGTTTGATAAACTCGGACTCAAGGGTGGCAAAAAAACCGCAACGGGCCAGTACAGTACCTCTGAAAGCGTTTTAGAAAAAATTGACCACCCGATTACCGGGCTGATTTTGGACTATCGCGGTTTATCGAAACTCAAAAGCACCTATACCGATGGCTTATTAAAACAAGCCAATAATGATACCCATCGTGTGCATACCAGTTACCACCAAGCACTGACCGCAACAGGCCGTTTATCTTCGACCGATCCAAACCTACAGAACATTCCTGTGCGTGAGGAAATTGGACGTCAAATTCGTAAAGCCTTTATTGCACCGCAAGGTCGCGTGTTATTGGCAGCCGATTATTCACAAATCGAACTGCGTTTAATGGCGCATTTCTCACAAGATGAAGCCTTGGTTGATGCCTTTAATCATGGGCAAGATGTACACCGTCGTACTGCGGCTGAAGTCTTAGGTATCGCCCTCGAAGATGTCACGTCAGACCAACGTCGTCAGGCCAAAGCAGTCAACTTCGGTCTACTCTACGGCATGTCTGAATTTGGCTTAACCCGTCAACTCGGTTTTAGCCGCGAAGAATCGCGTGGCTATATTGCGAAATACTTCCAACGTTATCCGGGCGTGCTCGACTATATGGAACGCACGCGCCAAATTGCACGCGAACAAGGTTTTGTCGAAACCATTTTGGGTCGTCGCTTGTACACGCCAGATATCATGGCAAGCAATAAAATGATCAAACAAGCGGCCGAACGTGCTGCAATTAATGCACCACTACAAGGTTCTGCTGCGGATATTATTAAAATGGCGATGGTTGCAGTTGATCAAATGCTACCGAAAGATCAGGCCAAAATGCTACTACAAGTACACGATGAATTGGTTTTTGAAGTCGATGAAGCTATTGCAGATGAATTGGCACCACAGCTTGCTAAAGTGATGCAATCGGTCTTGAATATTTCAGTCCCTCTTGTAGTTGAAGTTGGCAAAGGTCGAAACTGGGATGAAGCCCACTAAAGCATTTGCGCCTTCCTCCTCCAAGGAGGAAGGCTGGGATGGAAGTTATTTGTCTCCTAAAAGTAAGATCAACGTCTTCATCTAAAAATTTCAATCACAAAAAAAGGACTCACAATCGAGTCCTTTTTTATTCGCTACAATCTTATAAACCAGTGAGCAGAACAATTGCCACTTCATTCATAATCATTTCAGCAATATACAGCGCCAAGAACGCTACAATTGGAGAAAGGTCAATCATGCCCATATTCGGCAATAAACGGCGAAACGGCGCCAGCAATGGTTCAGCAAGCTCCTGAATTACCTCAATATAAGGTGATCGTGACTGCGTAAACATCACCACCCAACTTAAAATAATCGTTGCAAAAATCAAGTAACGACAGAAACGAATCAAGTCCTGAATCATGGTCACAAAAGTTAAAATAACCAAATGCACAGGACTATTTGGCATCGCTCCAGAGAGATACATGACACCAAAAATTTTCAGTAAGTACAATAAAACCAAAAGCACTAAAGCCGCTAAGTTAACGCGACCTTTCGCTACATTTGGAAAAATACGACCAAACATATCCACAATTTTTGTGGCTTTTACGGTCGACATCACCACTGGGTTATAAAAGTTAACCGCTGCCAATTGCATGAGAAAGCGGAAGAACACCAGTAAAATTGCAACGTTAATAATGATGCCAAAAATTAGCGCAGAGTTTGCACCCATACTTGAACTTTCCTAAATAAAACGATTATTTGCTACTTTCACTTAGCTCTTGAGCAAGTTCCTGACTGCGTTTTTGAGCAGCAGCCAATGCAGCTTGGATATTTTGTGAAATTTGTGCACGATCAAACACTTCAAGTGCCGCTTGGGTTGTACCATTCGGTGAAGTGACATTTTTACGCAATTCAGCTGGTGTATTTGAGCTGGTAATTGCCATTTGCGCCGCACCCAATGCAGTTTGCAACGTCAATGCCGTTGCCACTTTTTCATCTAGGCCGAGGTTTTTACCTGCACGGATC
>NZ_DKIK01000057.1:0-10030 GCF_002454215.1 Acinetobacter sp. UBA6720 | reverse complement strand
AACCTATAAAAATGGGTTTCAGGCCTTAAAAGGCATCAATCTAACTGTTCCTGAAGGTGAGTTCTATGCCCTTCTTGGACCAAATGGTGCAGGCAAATCTACAACGATTGGTATTATCAGCTCATTGACCAAGAAAACCGCAGGTACTGTCGAAATTTTTGGACATAATCTCGACACGCACCCTTCTCAAGCCAAACAGTGCTTAGGGGTTGTACCTCAAGAGTTTAACTTCGGTCAGTTTGAAAAAACCTTCGATATCTTAGTCACACAAGCGGGCTATTATGGTATTCCTAAAAAAATTGCAGAAGTTCGTGCCGAAGAATATTTAGAAAAACTAGGCTTATGGGAAAAACGCGGTGTTCAAGCCCGTATGCTTTCAGGTGGTATGAAACGTCGCCTGATGATTGCCCGTGCCATGATGCATGAACCGAAACTGCTTATTTTAGATGAACCCACAGCAGGGGTTGACATTGAACTGCGTCGTTCGATGTGGGACTTCCTCACAGAAATGAACAGTAAAGGTACCTCGATCATTTTAACGACGCACTATTTAGAAGAAGCGGAAATGCTATGTCGTCGAATTGCCATTATTGACCGTGGTGTGATTAAAGAAGACACCAGCATGAAAAACTTCCTCAATCAACTGAATGAAGAAACCTTTATTTTTGATTTGGCCGCACCGATTGAGCCGATTCATATCGACATTATTGGGGTTCGTTTCCATTTAGTCGACGCCGTGACTTTAGAAGTGACTATGGATAGAGCACATACCCTCAATGACTTATTTCAATTGCTCGAATCGCAAGGGATCCAAGTTCGCAGTATGCGGAACAAATCCAACCGTTTAGAAGAACTGTTTGTGAAGATGGTCGAAAAAAATCTCGAAGGAACTACGCCATGAACTTAAATCAACTTAGCGTAGCTTTATATACTCTGGTGCATAAAGAAATTCGTCGCTTTATGCGCATCTGGCCACAAACCTTGCTTCCACCTGCCATTACCATGAGTTTGTACTTTGTGATATTTGGTAATTTGGTCGGTTCTCGTATTGGCGAGATGGGCGGTTTTAGCTATATGCAGTTCATCGTCCCTGGACTGATTATGATGGCGGTGATTACCAACAGTTATGCTAACGTTTCTTCGAGCTTTTTTAGTGCCAAATTTCAAAAAAGTATTGAAGAGCTGATCATGAGTCCTGTACCTTTGCATGCCATTTTATGGGGCTTTGTCTTAGGCGGTGTCTGTCGTGGGGTCTTGGTCGGTATTATTGTGACGGCTATGAGTTTATTTTTTACTGACCTGTATATTACCAATTGGTTTGTTACCATTTACACCGTCTTGGTCACCTCGTTCTTATTTTCACTGGGTGGTTTTATCAATGCTGTGTATGCGAAATCTTTTGATGACATCTCCATCATCCCAACCTTTGTGCTGACGCCTTTAACTTATTTAGGCGGCGTATTTTATGCCATTTCAGCACTCAGCCCTTTTTGGCAAAATTTATCGTTGATCAATCCGATTGTATATATGGTCAATGCTTTTCGTTTCGGTATTTTAGGTCATAGCGATGTTAACGTCGTCGTCTCCCTATCTGTTATGACTATATGTTGTGCAGTGCTTTATGGCATTGCTTACTATTTACTTTCTCGTGGTTCAGGAATGCGTGAATAATGAGTGTAGAACATTCTCTTTTGGGTAAAGACACCAATTACCCAACAACTTATCAACCCGACATTCTTTTTCCTATTGCCCGTGCCACAGCACGTGAGCACTATGCACATGTTGAAGGTATTCAACAAGGTAAAGACTGGTGGCATGTTTTTGAAATTTCTTGGCTAAATCACCACGGTGTTCCGCAAGTTGCTATTGGTCGCATCAGTCTGCCTGCCACCTCGCCCAATCTCATTGAGTCAAAGTCATTAAAACTCTACTTTAATAGCATGAACTTTACTCAGTTTGAGTCTAAAGCTGCATTTAAAGCAACAGTTGAACAGGATTTATCGGTGGCTGCTGGTGCAGATGTGAGTATTGAGTTGTTTCATGTTGATGATGTGCAAGTTAGTCAGCCTGAAGGCATCTGTATTGATGAACTGATTCCAACCCAACTGGAAAATCATCCCAATGCAAATCTGTTGGCATTGGATAGCGCTGCTGAAGATGTTGAAGTACAGATTTACTCGCATTTACTCAGAAGTAACTGCCCAGTCACTGGACAACCAGATTGGGGTACGGTATTTATCAGATATAAAGGTAAAAAGCCTTGTTATAACAGCATACTGGCTTATATTATCTCTTACCGTCAGCACAACGGCTTCCACGAACAATGTGTGGAACAAATGTTTGCCGATATTTGGCAAAATTTGAAACCTGAAAAGCTGATGGTGTACGCAGCTTATACGCGCCGTGGTGGTTTAGATATCAACCCGTGTCGTGTGTCAGATGTGTCATGGATGCCCCGCCCAATTCGATTGGCGCGACAATAAAATAAAGAACATTGAGGTTAATACACGATGCCATTTTTTGGTTTTATTCCATCGACTGAACTTTTACAGACTATTCAAACTGCTCAGCAGAAGAAAGACTCAAGTGAACCTTTATATCCACTTCGAGACAAAACAGCACTACTGATCAATGATGAAATTATTGATGCCATTTTGACTGAGTTAGTACGCCGTTTTCCACCAAGTGATAAACGTGACACAGCTGAAAAGCTGGCTGGCTATATTAAGTCAACGGTTGCGGTTTTGTTGAAGCAACTTTTAGGCAAAGCATCAAACGACGTGGTTCAAGCATCAATTCAGTTTTCTGAAAAAAGCTTGTTTAAAGATGCTGAAGGTCAGTTCCGTGTGGGTGAAGCTTTAGATGCAAGCTTAGTGACCAGCCTCAAATATAACTTTGCTGAAATTAAAGCAGGCAATGAAGTAGATAAAGCCGCGTTAACCGAACTGTATAAACAGTTTGCTGAAGCGACTGTGCGCCACTTCATGAATGACTTTAATAAAACCCTCGATTTGGGCATGATCAAGCGTAAAGCAGCCGATATCGGTTCTGCGGCTGTCATTAAAGCGGTTCATATTGCAGCGAATAAAATCATCCCAAATTTAACCAAAGATGAGCTTTTAGCTTTAGCTGAGTATCACGACACTTTATTTCATGCTTAAAGACTAAAAGTCTTTCGCGACTTTTCAGATCAAATGACTCTATTTATATAGGGTCATTTTTGTTTCTAACCTGTAATTCCTTACGTTTTGTATAAATGCATACTTTTGCCATAAAGTCTTCAATAAAAAATGGCCTTAAATGTAGATACCGAGCTTTTTATATCAATGAGTAAAACTTGACTTATACCGTCACACTAAAAAATCTATGAAGCTCTATCCTGTTTTCCTTGATCTGCCTTATATATAGCCTGAGTTTGTCTTTTTTTGTATCCCTATTTGCCCGCTTTAGTACAGACAGTGTTATCTTAAAGCCTGTCCAAACTAGACTCTGTTCACAAGAATTTCGACATAATATAAATGCGTAGTTTAGAGCTTCGCTCTATTCGCTTTGGTCCACGGCCCATCATGACTCTGGAAATTAGACTTCTATGTTAAATTTAAACTTTTATAACAAAGTTAAACGTTTACCTTTATTGATTGGCGCTTTGTCAATCACCAGCTTTTGCCAAGCCAACGATTTCGCTTCTCATCCTGACTATATCAGCTTCAAGCAAAAAACCATGCAAAACTATGGACTGTCTGCTGAACAAGTCGATTGGGCCATGAATGGCTCTAAAAACTTGCCCAATATTATTAACATTATGAATCGTCCAGGTGAAAGCAAACCGTGGTACGAATATAAAACCAACTTTATGGCTGAAAGCACCATTCAACGTGGTGTCCGCTTTAAAGAACAATATGCTGATACCCTAAACCGTGCCGAACAACAATTTGGTGTACCCCAGTCCGTCATTCTCGGCATTTTAGGGGTAGAAACAGGTTTTGGGAGCAATAAAGGTAATTTTGTGACTCGTGATGCCTTAGCGACTTTAGGTTTTGGTTACGAACGCCGTAAGCAATATTTCCAAGATGAACTCAGTGCTTTAATCGCATGGAGCTATAAAGATGGCGTGCCAACCAACTCGGTTGTAGGTTCATACGCGGGTGCGGTGGGCTACCCACAATTTATGCCAAGCAACATTCCAAAGTTTGGGGTGGATTATGACGGTAACGGTCATGTCGATTTACGAAATTCAGCAGTGGATGCTATCGGCTCAATTGCCAACTATTTAGCAAATCATGGCTGGCAACGTAATCAGCCAATTGGATTCGCAGCACGCTATAGTGGTTCTAATCCTGAATCTGTGATTGCCAAAGATTTAACCTTACCGACGCCTTATGGTGTGCTGAAAAATCAGGGCATTCAACCCACCAATCCGATTGTGAAAATTGATGATTTAGATATGGTGAATGTGATCCAACTACAGGAAAACTATGGGCAAAGTTATTACATTACCTACCCTAATTTTCAGGTGATCACAACCTACAATAAGAGTCGTATGTATGCGACTGCGGTGTGGCAGTTAGGGGCTGAAATTGCTAGCCGATAAGGCTAGCTTTTTACTCAAGATTAAAATGTCAACAAAAAAATATTTAAAAATGATGTAAAATTCGGCATTTTTAATATTATGTTACAATATTGATTATTTTTTAATCAAAAAACGTTCAGTTTATGTAGTTTTTATCATTATTTTAATTAAACACTAGACATGCTTATGACTGCATGAATATTATCCATTTCGTCAAATGCTGTTGCAAAAGTGAATTAACAGGCAAGTTTTTTTATCTTTCAGCCACTTAGTTTAAAGAAAAAAGCGTTGTCTTTTGGAGTTTATAAATGCAGTCATCACTTAAATATATACTGGCCATTGCCTCGACCATCGTGCTGAGCCAATCGCAAGCAGAGATGGTTCAGTCATCATTTACCAATGATAATGATAACTCTCGTCTAGCTGCACGTGTCTTAAATAAAGATGCTCAAGGCTTCAACTCACACTTCTCAAATTTAAATAGCCTTTCAATCACTGAACGTTCAGGCGATAAAATTCGCCGCGAAACAATCGCTGCAAAAATTGAAATCCCTGAAGAAGAGCCTTCAGTGATTGAAAAGTTAAATACTGTTGCATCAAATACAGTACGTAAGTTTAGCCAAACCGGTATGGCCTCTTGGTATGGTCGTCAGTTCCACGGTCGTAAAACTGCAAGTGGTGAGACATTCGATATGAATGCATTAACTGCTGCACACCGTAGCCTGCCACTAAACTGCTATATCCGCGTAACGAATAAAACCAATGGTAAGAGCGTTGTGGTTAAAGTTAACGACCGCGGTCCTTTCCACGGTAACCGTGTACTTGATTTATCTTACGGCGCAGCAAAACAATTGGGTATTACTAATTCAGGTACTGCGAAAGTTAGCATTGAACGTATTGATGGACCAAACTCTTAAGATTCAGACCTACAACACGTATTTGACAGTAAAGCCACAGTAATGTGGCTTTTTTAATACCTAGTCTTTATACAAATGACTGCAGATGATCCTTAGCCGTTCTATCTCGATGATTTAACATCGCTCAAAACCATGTTTACATCGAATAAAAAAATCCAATCGCTCCAGTTTTTGAATTGGCTGTGCTCACAATCTTGGTAACTTTGTAGGTTTAGCCGAGCTAATGTGTTCTTAATTCATTTTTTGTATATTCAAAGCTATTTTTCATCCACTTTGAAGCGTGATTTTATCTACTCTCTAATTCAGAGCTATTTGACAAATTCGCATGTGAATTCAGCTTCTTTTTTACGATATGGCAGGCGTTATAGCTCTACTGATTTTTGTATAAATAGAAGCATTTTATGCTCACAAACGCTAAAGAAAATGCTGTTCTTTCTTCAAAGTTCTCAAACAACCCCTCATTTGCTCAATTTTCAATATTTTCATATTCCCAATCAAAGCTACGTCAAATTGCTAAACAGTGTAAAAATCGCAAACAGTGCGCATTTAGAGCAATACAAATTTAAAAGCGATGAAAAAGATAAAACTCTTGCACTTTTTCATCCTTTTTTCGGTCTTTTATGGGTCTATTTGCTCATGAAATGCTAAAAATCGAATAACAGATTCAGACCATAAAAAAATCCTAAACTGAGTAAAATACTGAGCAATAACTTTCTGGTCAAAAGGGTGATCAACAAGGTAAAAATTGCCCCATAAAAATAGCTATTTTGAAATATCCCTTTCCACTGTGAACCCTCAAAAAAAACCAGTGGCAAACAAATCGAAACCATGAGACAAGGCGCTGCATATTTCAGCATGTGTGTCGCAAATTTAGGCAGTCGAATTTGAGTTTTAGGCTCTAAAAATAAATACCGATTAAAAAAAGTCACACAAGTTAAGCTAAAAACAAATAACCAAGTCATCTTCAGCACTCCGAACGATCAAACATCGCAGCAACCCACATACCTGTAAAACCGGCTAACAAGATGGCTGATTTCGCACCCAACCAACTCAACAGCAAAACAGTGAGTGATGATGCAATGACACCGTAAATTGCAGCTCTATTTCGGATCAGCATTACCGCCATCACCAAGAACACCACCACTATTGAAAACTCCAAATGTAGATTTGAAAGATCAGGCACTGTATTTGCAAGCAGTATGCCGACTAAACTAAACCCTACCCAACAGACATAAAAACTGAATCCTGCCCCCAACATATAAGCATAAGATGGCTTTTGTTTTAGCATTGCGGTGGCGTAGAGTTCATCGGTCAGCAAAAAACCAATACTGAGTCTCCGGCTTAATGACCATGGCTTCACCTCTTCTCTTAAACTCAACGCATAAATAAAATGCTGACTAGTCAGAAAAAATACCGTCAAAATAATGCTCAGCAAAGATGCACCTGTCATCAGCATACTCAAGCTGACCAATTGAGCAGCACCAGCAAATACCAAAGCTGACATTCCCACAGCTTGCATCACACTCAATCCCGCATTAATCGCAGCTGAGCCAGCCAATATTCCCCATGGAATCACAGCAACAGACAGAGGTAGCATGTCCTGTACGCCCCGAAGAAAACTTAGACTTTGTGGTTGTATCGCTTGTTGTTGCATGAAAAACCCTATGATTTCTATCCATAGGAATTAATATGCAAGATTGAGGAAATGACTTTCTTGTATGAAATTGCTGTTATTTTAGATTTTATGTGCCATATATTGTGTTGGTGTACAGCCCAATGCCTTTTTAAAATGACGTGTGTAATGACTCTGATCGGAGAAGCCACACAGTTGTGCTACTGTCGCAATCTCACAACCTTGTTTTAGTAAAGATAATGATTTACGTAAACGAAACTGTATCAACCATGCGTGAGGTGGAAGTCCAGTAAACTTTTTAAATTGACGTAGCAAATGCCAAGGGCTCATCCCCACCACAGCCGCCAACTCAGTAAGTTGGTGCTCTTTTTCTGGTTCGGCTTCGAGTAACTCCTGAATCAGCACGACCTTACGCTGCGCTTCAGGTAAATCTTTTAATGTTTTCCTAGACTGGCTATAACGACTTAATAAATATGCTAAAGTTGAAATATACAAACTCTGCTTGAACAGTATATTTTTAGGCTGCAATAACAAATCAAACAGTAAATTCAACTGCTCTGCCAGTCCCTCATCATGCACCACAGCTTGTGGAAACCACGGCATAGTACCAGTTTCATGAAAGAAATCCTGACTAATATCTTGAATCATTTCAGGGGTCGGATAAATTGCTCGATAACACCAACCTGTTTCAACAGCAGATGAACCCGTATGCACCTCATCCGCATTGACTAAAATAATATCGCCTTGCGGTGCAATATGCTGATTTCCTGTGCGTAAAAAAGATTGCGCACCTTCATCAATCAAACCAATGCAGTAACCTTCGTGCGTGTGTTTTGAAAACTGAGTATGTTGATAGGAGGCTTTTAACATCTCAAGACCACCAAGTTCTTGAACATGATGATAATTTACAAATTCACTGGATCTGATTTTGTGCATGAGTTAGCCTCTCCTGAACCACTCAGCATACTGTGATTCAGTAAAACGTATAGAACAAAATTGCTCTATTACTGATAGGTTTTTCCTTGATGCTTTAACCAGCCATCCACATGACGTTGCTGTGGATCCCGATGCGTCCAGTGAATGACCCCACCTTTTTCACTATATTCATATTCCCCATTAAAACTGACCGTATCCCCTTTTTGCAAACGATCAATTCTTGGAGCTAGATCAATATTATGCGCAACTAAAACTGTCATATTATTCGGCAACGCTAAAATAAACTTTTGATGACGAGAGCCATCATTGTCATCTTTCAGTACAGCCACCACTCGCCCTTGAGATTGAACTTGAACATTACTTTTTTGGTTTTGAAAGGCTTGAGCAATTTTTGCAGCATCATCAGACCCAGAGTTTTGCACTTCCCGATGTGTAGCCGATCTTTCTAGATTGGATGATGAAGTTGAAGTATTAAGCTGTTTTTCTTGAAGATCAATCCCAAAATATGCAGCAACCAAAACCACGATCACTGCACCAATACCTAGATTTGTTTTATTTGCCATGTATTTTTCCTTTATTTCGTTTTTATTGTATAAAAAAAGCCCCAATGGGGCTTTTTTTACTCAAAATAATTTTTCAATTATTTTGCAGCAGCTTGAGCAGCAGCAACTTCTTCAGCGAAAGAAAGTTCAGCTTTCTTCTCAATACCTTCACCCACTTCAAAGCGAACGAATTGAGCAACTGTAGTACCAGTTGACTTAAGCACATCAGAAACTTTTTTATCGTTGTCGATAACGTACATTTGGTTCTCAAGTACAACTTCATTTAAGTACTTTTGAACTGAACCAGTGACCATTTTCTCAACGATGTTTGCAGGCTTACCAGATTCAATTGCTTTTGCTTCAGCAATTTCTTTTTCTTTAGCAATAAGCTCAGCAGATACGTCAGCTTCTGTTACAGCCACTGGGTTGAATGCAGCAACGTGCATTGCAATACCTTTACCAGTTGCAGCATCACCTGCGTAAGATACAACAACACCGATTCTTAGACCGTGTTTGTATACTGCAAGGTTGTCGCCTTCAACGATTGTTGCACGACGAACTTGGATGTTTTCACCGATTTTTTGAACAAGAGCGATACGCGCTTCTTCTACAGTTACGCCATCTGCAAGTTTCAATTCAGCAATTTTAGCAGCATCAGTTTCACCAGCAGCTAACGCAGCAGCAGCAACTTGAGCAGAGAAACCAGCAAAGTTTTCGTCTTTAGCAACGAAGTCAGTTTGACAGTTTACTTCTAAAAGGATTGCTTTATTGCCTTCTTGAGCAATTGTGATTGCACCGTCAGCTGCAATGTTACCTGCTTTTTTAGCAGCTTTAGCTTGACCAGATTTACGAAGGTTATCAATCGCTAGCTCGATGTCACCATTCGCTTCTGTTAATGCTTTTTTACATTCCATCATTGCAAGACCAGTACGATCGCGCAATTCTTTAACCATGCTTGCTGTAACTGCAGTCATGTCAATCTCCTAAAATACGGTAGAAAATGAATTCTTTTTAGAACAGAAACGGCCCAGAGCTATCTCTTGGGCCGTCTGCATACATGACGCTTACTTTGCCACCATCACATGTCGCAAAAATGACAAGCTTACGTCAAACGCATTAAGCCTCAGAAGCAGGTGCTTCTTCGCCTTTAGCTTGTGCATTTGCTTGTGATTGAGCATATTCTTTACCAGCAAGAATCGCATCAGCCATAGCAGAAGCATAAAGAGTAACTGCACGGATCGCATCGTCGTTACCCGGAATAACGTAGTCTACGTTGTCTGGGTTAGAGTTTGTATCAACGATACCGATTACAGGAATACCAAGGTTTTTAGCTTCTTTGATTGCAATAGCTTCGTGATCAACGTCGATTACGAATAATGCGTCAGGTAAACCACCCATGTTCTTAACACCGCCTAAAGCGCGTTCAAGTTTT
>NZ_DKIK01000166.1:0-6614 GCF_002454215.1 Acinetobacter sp. UBA6720 | reverse complement strand
GGTGCTTCACCCGATTCATCCATTACTGTCACAGAAACTAAAGTTTCACCTTTGGCGGTAGTTTGCATCAGTTGCTGTTGTTCTGGTGTTAAGGTGGCTGTCGCTGTCATGGCACCTTTACTTGGACGTTTAAAGTCAATATGCATGCTTTTAATCAGAACAATGCAATGGTCAGGCACATTCATCCCTGTGACAAAGCCAGTTGCTGTTTCAGCAATCAAAGCCATGGCGCAGGCATGTAACTGTCCAATATGGTTTTGCATAGCTCGGTGGTTTTCGATTTTGACTACGACTTCACTATGACTCACTTGTAAATAACGGATATGAGCACTGCCGACCATGGGAACTATGCGACCAAAAGCTTGACTCCATAATCGCGTACGCAACGCTTTCGGCAAGCGAGAAGTGGCTTTTACAATTTTAGATAAGCGATTGGCCTTTGGCATAGTTACCTCAAATGATCGAACAAGGGGATTAGTCTTTAAAGTTATTGAACTGTAAAGGCAGACCAAATTGCTGTTCTTTTAAAAACGTCATTACTTGCTGTAATGTATCGCGCTTTTTATCAGTCACACGAATTTTGTCGCCTTGAATTGAAGATTGCACTTTAATGCCACTTTCTTTAATGGCTTTGTTAATTTTTTTTGCGGTATCTGAGTCAAGTCCGTCTTTTAATTTCACCACTTGAAGTACATTTTTACCTGAAGCGGTCATTTTTTGTGGATCAAGCGCTTGAATATCAACTTTACGCTTAAAGAAATGGTTCTCTAACATGGTATAAACTTGTTCGCACTGGAAATCACTTTCTGTTGAGATTTTAATTTCTTTGTTTTTTTCATTGAGTTCAATTGAAACATCTTGACCGCGGAAGTCAAAACGGGTTGCAATTTCCTTTTGGGTATTCTGAACAGCATGATTTACCTCAAAAATTTCTAATTCTGAAACAATATCAAAAGATGGCATGGATTAGACCTTTACAAATAGAAAGAATATCTGAGATGCTAGGGATGTTTTCTTCATTTGCCAAGTGTTGTTTACATCAAAGGAGTGCGCAATGATCCGTAAACAAGAAATTACAACATTTGAGTTCCCAGAGGATGCGATCATCTGGGATGTACGCGATTCAAATGCTTATGCCGAAGCACACGTGAAAGGGGCGGTTAATCAGCCCATCACGGGACTATCGGCACAGAGCCTTACTCAGGTGTCGACGGGTCAACCGATTTATATATTATGTGGCGGCGGAAGCAAAGCACCACGTGCAGCAGAGCTACTTGAAGGTTTTGATAGTGCACGTGAGTATGTCATTTTAATGGGCGGTACTCGTGCTGCTCGTGATGCTGGTCTAGCCTTAGAGCAGGGCAACTAAGCAACAGCAAAAAAAGCGCCGTAAGGCGCTTTTTTAATGTCTTGGAAATATGAATTTTCTCTATAGCGCCATGCGCTGCACTTGAGTCAAAAGCAGAACTAAGACTGCGCTTTAAAATAAGGCTTTTTGGCTTTGACTTTCTTGTGGAATCGGGTTGGACTGAGCTTTTGTAGCAGTGACTCAGGAACAGGGCAGGCCTCTTTTAGTATCTGTGCCGCTAAAATTTCACTGCATAAAGGCGCAAATAAGAAGCCCTTAGAGCCTAAGCCTGCAAAGCTATAAATTTCAGACTGTTCAGAATGTTCAGACTGTTCGGACATTCTACCAAGTACTGGAAAATAGTCCAAACTTTGCGCGCGAACGGATGCACGGCCTTGCCAAGTCCTCACATCAGGAAGTGATTGTGCATAATCTGGAAAGACACTGTGGATAAGTTCGTAGTTATGCACATGGTCTTCAAGCAAAACATCGCTGTCGTCCCGATTCGGATAGAAGGATGCGCCTAAGATGAGCTGTTGAGCATCAAGCTGCATACAATAGCCACCATAGCTATAGGCTTGATCAAGTGCGAATGCTTGTGACGTGTTCTCCACCCAGCTAACTTGTCCACGAATGGGCTTCAGCACAGGGTACTGCTCAAAGAAAGTAGCCGTGTGGCGTGCACAACACACAATCACGTGATCAAACTGACCTAGAGATTGAGCTTGTTCATCTACGATTTCATTGTGCTCTGGATGGATTTGAGTAATGTTGGCTTGTACGAACTGAATCAGCGGATGCGCTAAGATTTGATCTCTGAGTTGATGTGGTGAAACGGCGCCCGCTTCGGTTAAATTCAGACTGGAATATTCAGTGATTAACGCTGAATCAGCAGCGGTTTCGGCTGTCAAAAGACCCGCAGGATATTGTGGTTCGAGATCGAGTAAGTCTTCGGCTTTTTTAAGCGCCAGTTGATGTACTTGAATCGGGCGAAAAGCTTGAAATTTGGAATAGTGCTGTAAAGCATGTTGCCAAGCCAAGGTCATGAGATGTTCATGACTTTGTTCAATCGGACAAAGTTTGGGGTTGAGTAAGGCCAGCGGATTGCCTGAACCTCCTGCGAGTGGCTCAGATTGGTCGTAGAGCGTGACTTGGTGCCCACGCTCGGCAAAGGCCCATGCACTAGTTAAACCTGCAATCCCTGCACCTATGATCGCGATATGGCGCTGTTTAAAAGGGTATGGTCGTTGACCAGGTCGGTTTTGATCCGATACCGATTTGGTGTCTACAGCGTCTGATGTATGTTCAGGCTCAGCAGGTAACCAGATGGCTTTGAGCATTTCGCGTTTGTGTTTAAATCCACGTGGGCGTGAAATAGAAATACCATACTGTTTTAAGCCGCGTTTAAGTACACCTGCAACACTAAATGAAGAAAATGTTGTTCCAATGTCAGACAAGCGAACGATGTGATTCAGTACTTGCTCTTCCCATATGTCTGGGTTACAGGCAGGTGCAAACCCATCGAGGAACCATGCGTTAACGCTACTGGTTTTTGCCATACTAGGGAAAACATCGTGGGCATCGCCTAACCAAAGGTCTAGGCTAAAACGTTCATTCGGGAAGCTCAGGCGATGACAACCCGCAATCGGATGCGGGTATTGTGTTATCAATTCATCGGCGATCGGTTTAAGTTCAGGCCAAGCATTGAGTGCGCGTATCAGATCAGCCTTAGATAGCGGAAATTTTTCAACTGAAATGGCATGGAGATGGCTGTGGTTATTTGGCCGTACTTGTTGCCAAAGTTGCCAAAGTGCCAAGATGTTGAGCCCTGTGCCAAAGCCTGTTTCACCCACACTAAAATATTCAAAGGGCTGAAGATTTGACAGGCGCTCAGATAAATCGTTGCCATTTAAAAACACATGGCGTGTTTCAAGTAGACCATTGTCTTTGGAAAAATAGACATCGCCAAATTGTTTTGAAACTGGCACATCAATGCCATCAACTTGTTGCCACTCTAAATCGGCAGTTTGAATTGCGCTTGACAAAGCCACAGTACCCTATTGTTTCTAATAGGGCTTAGCTTACCACTGACGACGGCGTTTGGTATAAACGTAACTAGCAATTAAAAAACCCAGTAAGACACCCACAGCGATGGTTGCTGCACCGTATAGAAACATTTGTGCACTGCGTTCGCTTTGTAAAACCTGTACTTGTACACCGAGGCTGTCATTTTTAAGTTGTAGCTCTTGGTTTTGTGCCAAAGCATCAAGATTGGCTTTTTCTAACTGAGCTAAGCGAGAAGCTTGGTCTTTGACCAATGCTTTGACTTTGGCATCTTGGAGGGCTTTGTTTTTCGCCAATTGTTCAGCGGTGAGCGGTTTGGCTTCCTGTGGTTGACCATTTGGACTAATGGTTGCTACAGCAGGAATAATTTTTGGTTGTGTAGCGGTGTTGTGTCCAGATGGTGGTGGAGCCGCAGTCGTTGCTTGGACGGCAGGGGCTACACTTGGAGCAGGTGCGGTTTCAACCGCCCATGCCATAGAAGAAAGAAGAGATAAACCCAATAAGCTTGTGACAACGACACGCATGACCTTATCCTTGAGGGAATGCTTTATTAAATGGTTTAACATCAATATGACGATAAACCCCTGCTTTTAAGAAAGGCTCTTCCTGTAACCATGCATCGAGTGCTTCACGTGAGTCAAAGTCAACAATGATCGTACTGCCATAAAAACCCGCTTGTGGATTGCTTGGGTCTTTAGGCATTGCACCAGCAACAATTAAACGACCTTCATCATTGAGCTTTTGTAAACGAACAAGATGTTCTGGACGTGTAGCAAGGCGTTTTTCGACAGTCCCTTCCTGATCGGTACATGTGACAACGAATAGCGGCATAAGAGTTCTCGATGTATGTTCTGGCTAAATTACTCTTCAGAAGATTTAAAGTATTTACGTAATACAATAAACTGAATAATGATAAAGGAAAACATCACGATCATGTCACCAAAAGCCGTGAATTCTCCCCAATATTTTCCGTCCATAAATAAAAATGCGAAAAATACGTGTAAAAAAGACATGAGAGCAAACATGGCCGCCCATGCAAAGTTTAAATTTTTCCAACCTGCGTCGGTTAAATTGAAGATTGGGCCGAACAAACGTTTGATCAGCGGTTTGCGTTCTTTGCCAAAATAAGGGGAAAGTAAGAAAGCACCTGAGAAAATTATATTCAGTAAGGCCGCTTTGAGTTTGATGTAAAAGTCATCTGACAGCATTAAGGTAACACCGCCGAAAATAACCGTCATAAACAACACAATCCACTGTTGTTTGTCTAAACGGAACTTTTGCATGAAGAACAGTGCGCCGTAAACCATCAGCATCGAAATAATTAAACCTGTGGTGGCTACAAGAATATTATTATTATCGACACCCCCAGCAGAACCAATCAATTGAAGTAATGGGTGATCAGTATTTTTCGGATCTACAGTTTTATATAAATAAAAGAAAATGATCAGCGGCACAAAGTCTAAAAGTGCTTTCATGTTAGAGTATCTAAATCTGTTCAAATAAATAGCTAGTATAAGTGATGGAAGGCGTAGATTTACATACTCACAGCAATATTTCTGATGGCACTTTCACACCGAAGCAATTGGTTGATGCTGCAGCAGAAAAAGGTATTCATACCTTGGCTTTGACAGACCATGACACCATGGATGGCCTTGCTTTAGCAGAGTTGGCTGCAAAGTCGCATGCGATGCGTATTATTTCAGGTGTAGAAATTTCCAGTCAGTGGTCGAGACCCTCGACTAAGAAAAACTATGGCGTGCATGTGGTTGCATTGAATATGCAAGATTTAGAGCCACTACAAAAATGTCTTGAACAGCAAAAACAAATCCGCGCGCGCCGCGCCAAAGAAATTTGTGATTTGTTGATTCCACTGATTGGTGAGGATATTTATCTCGATGTTTTGGCGAAAGTTGAACAGATGCCTGACCGCGTGACTCGAACCCATATTGCCAAGACCTTGGTTGAAAAAAAGTATGTGAGTCGCGCGCAACAAGCGTTTGATAAATATATTAAAGAAGGCAAAAAAGCCTACGTGAAATTTGATGGACTGGGCTTAGAAGAAACCATTCAGGTGATTCATGCCAGTGGCGGTTTTGCAGTATTGGCGCATCCGACACGTTATGACTTATCGGCCACCAATATTCGCTACCTGATTGAAATCTTTGCGCAGTTTGGTGGGGATGCGGTTGAGTTGCCACCCAGTGTTGAACCGACCTCTACCCGTCAAATGGTGGATCGGATGATTGCAGAGCATGATTTAAAAGTATCGGTCGGCAGTGATTTTCATGGTGACAATATGCCATGGATTAAATTGGGCAATATTCCCAGAGTCAAAGAGGGACAAGTGGGGATTTGGGACAGTTTTGTCTAAATGTTTTTGAGGATTGCTACCTTCTCCATAAGCTATATATGGCCTAAGAGAAGGTAAGCGTGAGTTCGCTTAGAGTAGATTATTGTCTTGTGCTTGAATCGGGGGAGGTGTCGGTTTACCTAAAGTCCCAAGCAGTTCAATTTCAATAGTGCGCACCATCGAGTCCAGTGGCAAATCATTACTTTGCGTTCCGAAAGGTTCTTCAATTTCCGAACTCAAAGCATCGAGTCCTAAAAAGGTATAGGCCAACACACCAACCAATAGCGGGGTGAAAATACCCAAGGTTGAACCTAAGCTAAACGGTAAAATGAGACAGAAAAAATACACCGTACGATTGAGTAATACCGAGTAGGCAAAAGGTAGTGGCGTTGTCGCAATACGGTCACAACCGGTTTGCACTACACTTAGGTCAGCAACATGCTGATTCAACTGTGCATACACAATGTCGCTAATTTCACCTTCTTTTAATGCTTGCATTAACTCCCACTGAATCAAACTGAGGGTGTACTGCGGGGCATTGGCTTGTTGATACAGCTGAGTCAGTGCATTTTGACTTAGGCCACTGGTTTCCACCAGCTCGGTAGGATTGGCTGTTTGATGGCGTAAACGGTCACGCAAGACATTGGCAAAGACAATCACATGTTGAATCACACGTTCACGGCGACCTTGAGTCAAGATACGACAGTCACGGTCAAAGTGACGTGAATTGGCAATTAAAATACCCCATAGCTTCCGTGCTTCCCACCAACGGTCATAGCAGGCACTATTTTTAAAGCCGAGGAAAATGGAAAGTACCACCCCAATGAGGGTGAAGCCGACCAAGGGCAGTTC